>JBMFJL010000040.1:0-5408 GCA_049973735.1 Nanopusillaceae archaeon | reverse complement strand
ATCGCAAGATTAACACATGACTATTACTTAGGATATTTTGACTCTGATGACGTAAAATTGAGAGAAGAAGGTGTCTTTAGATTGGGAAATATATACATTCCTGAAGAGAACTATGGAATTGCTATAGAAAATACATTAAGACCAATTTTAGATGAAATATTTGAAGAATTGAAAAAACAAGGAAGAAATACAATAGGAACTTATGAATTAATATGGGAAATTGGAAAAAGATTAGAAAAATATGAAAAAAAGGAAGAAAGTATAATTTATTGGTCATATAAGAATAAAATTCCAATTATAGTTCCCGGAATAACAGATGGTGCAGTTGGCACTCAAATATTGATGAAAGAATATGACTACCCCGAAATTCAGGTATCTGTATGGGAGGATGAAAAATTTCTAACATCTAAATTCTTTGGAGAGAAAAAAGTCGGTGCACTAATATTAGGAGGTGGAATATCTAAGCATCATACAATATGGTGGGCTCAATTTTCCGGAGGATTGGAATATGCAATATATATATCATCTGCGACAGAATTGGATGGAAGTTTATCTGGTGCAAAAACAAAAGAAGCAGTAAGTTGGGGAAAAATAAAGAAAAATGCCAAGCATGTTAATGTTTGGGGCGATATAACTATAATTTTACCAATATTAATCTCAGAATTTTTATAATATCTGATTACCCTCTTTTCATCATTGTTCAGCCGACATCGTTATCTTCATAATAAATATAAATTTTGGATTAAATATTAATATTTTATGTCGTGCCTTCCGATCAATGAAGAATACTGAGTATGAGGCTGGCAAGACCGCGGTTTAAATTACTTTTTAAAATTTAAAACCAGAATCCTTTTAAATTTCCTTTTTGCCAATCATATAATATTATCCTTGCCACTTTTTTTATCCAATCTTTATCCTTTATATTATATTTCTCTCTTAATTTCAAAAATAGATCCTTTATATTTTCAAATTCTATTTTATAATATTCTTTAAATGGAGTTTTTCCTATTTTCTTATATAAATATAATACAGCTTTCTGTGGAAACTCGAGATTTTCTACCTTGATCCCTCCCAAAATTGCCAATAAATATTTATCTTCTGGTATTACAACACCTGGAGAATCAATCAAATAAAATCTTCTAGAAAGTTTTACAATCTGTAATCCTCTAGTAAATCCAGGAATCGGAGATGTCTTTGCTCTTTTTCTTCCAACTAATAAATTTATTACAGATGATTTCCCAGTATTAGGATAACCAAATAAGCCTATATAGACTTTTTCTTTATTTTTATCTGAATTCTCCTTTATTGTTTTTCTTAATTTTCTACTTCCTTTTCTAGTTTTTGCAGAAACATATACTGTTGGAAATTCTTTATTAAATTCTTCAACCACTACAGACAAAAAATCTTCAGTTACAAGATCTGCCTTATTCAATACAATTATTAACTTCTTTTTTCTACTTTTAATATATTCTTCTAAGTATCTAATTCTACATTCTTTTGGGAATCTAGAATCAAGAATTTCCAATAATACATCAGATCTATTTATTAAATCTAGCAATCTTTTATCCATAAGTGAAATAATTTAAAGATAAAATTATATTATATTTTATTAAATGCTAATGTTAGATTTATAAAATAAAAAAATGTAAATATTATTATGGCGAGAAGACAAAGAAAACTTTTGAAAGACGTTATATTAGAGCTATTAAAGAGCCCAAAAACGGTAGATGAATTGGTAAAATCTGTTAAATCTAAGAGACCAAGAACAAGAGTAAGAGTAATCAAAGCACTCTTAACAAGATTAGTAAAAGAAGGTGCTGTTAGAAAGGTAGGGGACAAGTTCCAAGCATAGATCAGAAGCTCTTTTTTCATCATTTTTATCAGAAGAACCGATGTTCATCACTTATTAATTTTATTATTCTATAATTATTTATAATTACTAGGGCCCGTAGTCTAGTGGTAGGATGCCGGCCTGGCTAGCCGGAGATCCCGGGTTCGAATCCCGGCGGGTCCATTTTTCAGAAGGATAACATTTTTTAACTTTTAGTATTCAATATTTTAAATAAGCACCCGTCGTCTAGTGGTAGGATGCGGGCCTTCCAAGCCCGCGACCCGGGTTCGAATCCCGGCGGGTGCACTTACACTATTTATTATTCCATTAACTATACGCTGTTTTTCTTCTTCCGAAAGTAAATTATAACATGCTATATACTTCAGAACATTATAATTTCCTTTTCTTATCTCTTCCCTTATATATGTACCACTTATAATTCTATCTTCTAATTCTACTTTTATTTTATAACCTCCATAGAAAAAATAAAGGATAGATGCTACTTTGAACAATATTTCTCTATTTTTATCAGAAGTTACTATTATATATTTTTTACCATGTTCTGATAATATTTTTTCTACTTCTACAAATAAATCTAAATAACGTTCATATTCTAATCCATATACATGTATTTCTTTATCTGCAAAATTATTTTTTAAGCATTTTTCTAATAGATAAACTCTAAAATTCAAATCCAAAGGATCCTTTTCTGATATTAGACATTTTTTACTTACTACAATAACAATGATTTTATCTAAATTATATTTTTCTACTACAGATTCTATAGCATAAATATGACCTTCATGAGGTGGTTGATACCTACCCATCATCAAAGCAACATATTTATCTGACATTACTATTAAGTTATAACATATTTTAATAACCTTATTTATTAAAGGAAAAATAAATATTTAAAAATATGGATATTATTGTAGGGAGATCGTTGGATGATTTTGAAAAATTCAAATATCTAGCTACGATATTTATAGGAAAAGAATATATAAAAATGGAAAATGCATTATCTTTATCTAATAGAGTCTTTCTAGATGTAAATTTTCCACATTTGATATTAATTGCTGGAAAAAGAGGGCAAGGTAAAAGTTATACTTTAGCATCTATTTTTGAAAGTTTTTCAATGTTAGAAAAAGAATTATTAGAAAATTTTGCTGGATTAATTTTTGATACAATGGGAATATTTTGGACCATGAAATTTCCAAATTATAAAGAAGCTGAATTGCTTGAGAAATGGGATTTAAAACCTATGGCAATAAAAAATGCAAAATTATTAGTACCGGAAGGCATTGTTGATAAATACAGGAAAATAAATCTACCAGTAGATGATGTTTTTACTTTAAACCCTGCAGATTTATCGGGAATTGAATGGGCTCTAACATTTAATCTAAACCCTACATCACAAGAAGGAATATATATACAAAAAATAATTAAAAGGATGAAAGAAACTTCAAATGGTTATTCAATACAAGATATAATAAATTATACTGAGAAATTGTATATTGATAGTAAAATAAAAAGTGCTATTACAACATATTTTGAAAATGCAGAATCTTGGGGATTATTTTCTGAAAAGGCAGAAACTTTAAAAAATATAATAAGACCAGGACACATAAATATTTTAGATGTATCATTATATACTGCAATTACAGGTGGATGGTCCATAAAGAATTTAGTAATAGGACTTGTATCAAAAAAAATATTCTATGAAAGATTGCTATATAGAAAAAAAGAAGAATTAGATGAACTATACATATCTAGAGAATTAGATAAAAGAGATTTTCCATTGATCTGGATAGCAATAGATGAAGCCCATGAAGCAATACCAAATGACTCCATAACACCTGCAACAGAACCATTAATACAGATAATTAGAGAAGGTAGACAGCCAGGAATTACTTTAGTACTTGCAACACAGCAACCAGGTAAAATGCATACAGATGTAATTACTCAGAGTGATATTGTAATATCCCACAGAATAACTGCCGAACTTGATTTAAAATCTTTGAATATGATAATGAGAAATTTCACATCACAAGATATAGAAATATACATGAACGAGAATCTACCTAAAAGAAAAGGGGCCGCTTTGATTTTAGATGATAAATCTGAGAGAATATATCCGGTACAAATGAAGCCAAGAGTATCTTGGCATGGAGGGGCAGATCCAACTTTGATTAGAAAAAGACTGTGGCTAAGTCGTTAATAAAACAAGTTGAAGGAGTTATTGCAATAGTAATATTTATTTCCTTCTTATCCTTTTATTTTTTAGTTTATTATAATAGCATAGGATCTAGAATTGATTTGAATAATGAAATAAGTTATTATAAGCAATATGTTAATAAAATATTTAATTCTATAAATTCACAGTATTATTTGGTATCTTTTAATGTATCTGTTCCTGTTTCTATGTACTATCAATGCATTTATAAAAATGTAACAAGTTATGCATATAAAGATTTTTGTACAAATTTTCCAATATTTTATCCTTTGAACATTTCCTTTCTAACTACTTATTCCGGAGTATTAAATAATACAAATGATACCTATTTAGATCCAAATGTTGGTTTATTTTTCTATTTAAATATAAGCAACTTAAATTTTGTTAGTCAACCACAATATGTTTTAATAAATATTTCAAATCCATCTAATAAAAATTTAAATAATTATCCTGTATTTATTACTTCTCCAGTAGTATTTTATTGGTTACAAAGTGGATATAATTTAAACATAACGGACTTGAGTGGTAATCAATATTACTTTTGTTATTTAAATTATCAATTTAATTGTAGTAATATAAATAATAAAGCGTATGGAGTTTGGGTTAATGTAAATATCTCTAAGAATAGTTACATAATATTAAATATTTCTCCGATTTTGACTAATAATCCATATTCTGTTGATGGATCTCAAATATTCCCTTTCTATGATCATTTTGTATATCAGAATTATCGAGAATTTAGTCTGAATTGGAATAATGACACTAAAATAGAAGTAGATTACTTAGATCCTGGAAACGAAATTTATTCAACATCCTACGGTTCCTTTACTATTTCCTCTAAAAGAAAAATAAACAAAGGATACTATCTGGCGTTATTTAATATAAATAAAAATAGTTATCTAGCTTCTGGTAACATAAACATAGGAAAAAGTTGTGATATATCTCTCAAAACATATTCTATGCCTTATTTTTATTATTGTAATGTTGGTAGAAGTACAGATATATCGATATCTACCAGTTATGGGTCTATTGATGCTTATTATTTAGTTTTAATCCCATATGATGTTATACCACAAATAAATATTATTTATCAACCAAATATTTCTCAAACTTTTAATTTTATTGTTGGTCCAAATTTAAATTATGATTTTTCTCGATATAGTGATTTAAAGTCAGGTATGATATATACATCCTTAGGTTCTAGCTATGCAATATACAATAAAAATACTTATGGCTTAGTATACTTTAGTTATGGCGGAACTTACTATAGTATACCTACAACATATGTATGTAATACCCTTACTACTTCTTTTCCTAACTATTATTTTATTGATATTTGGCAAG
>JBMFJL010000039.1:0-5729 GCA_049973735.1 Nanopusillaceae archaeon | reverse complement strand
GGAGGATGGAATATAGAATAAAGAATTATATAAGGGAAAAATAAATATTTTTAACCAATATTTTGATTTGTTAAATGTTTTCTCAACAATGCTATTATCCATTCTCGTTTTATTATTTGTGGTAATTTGTGGTAAGGCCATGTTTTCTGGAAAATAAAATCTGTTGGAGTCATCAAAACAATGTTAGATTTTGATGAAATATTATTAATAGTGTTTAATAGGTAGGTAGCATTAGGATATATACTATAGACACCATAAATAAAGTAGGTCCAAGCAAACTCATAATACATAGGTGGAGAACTATAAGATAAAAGTGGAAGTCCAAAATCAACATAATAATAAAAATCAAAATTGGGTGACGTATGATTAGTAATTCCTATCCCTATACCTGCCTCTCCAAATGGCTCGCTATATGGAAATGCTACAGTTGAATATCCAGCATATGTAGCAAACAATGATAATGTTGAGGCAATTATTATGAGCGAAACGCCAACCACTTTTATAATTTTTTTAATTTTAAGTTGTTTATTTTTTCTGTTTTCTCCTAAAAATAAAATTGATGAAAACGAAAAGGCCAATATTGGAAGCAGGTCTTTAGGCAATCTATCTGCCCACCCAACACCTCCCATTCCGATAACTTGTAAGCCTGCAATTAGCCCACTAAAAATAATGAAAAGAAGTAGAACTTTATATTCTATTTTTTTATTTATAATACTAAAAGAAAGTAGAACAAAAAAAGGAATTGCCAATAAATACATGTAGTCTAGCTCTTTAATTCTAACTGCAAAAGTATAAGAAGGTAATGCCCTAACAGATTCTGTAATAAAAGCACTTGATCTTGGTTTAACAAATAGATCAATTAAAGACTTAAGGCCCGTATTAATAGAATACAAGACTCCGTTAACATTTGATGTTACAAAGCTTCTAGGTAATAAGCTTAACCTTAATAAATACAAAGATATTATACTTAAAAATATATAAAATGCATTTCTTTTAGGTATATTAATTTTAGGTAAGATTATCATCAGCATAGAAGCTCCCAAAATACCAAAAGAAAGCCATAGTAAAATTAAAAGGTGATTTAAAGCTGAAAAGAAAAAGGTTATCATAAATATTATATAATCTCTAATTTTATTTGATTTTAAAGCCTTAATAAAAAAACCAGAAGATAAAGCAAAAGGTATTATTGCATAATCGTTTGATATGACATAAGCGAACTGAGGAGATATTATAAGGTAAACAATTAATGCTATCATTGTCTGCCTATCGTTAAGACCATACAGTTTAAATGTTATATAAATGACAGGTATAGAAATCAGAATGAAAATCGTTGTATACCATTTAATAAAGAAATAAAAAGGAGGAGAAGTTAGGCTATTAGTCTTACCAAATATCATTAAAACTATTTCCGCTAATGTCAACCAAAAACCTGGTTGAAGTGATGAAAATGTACCATACCAAATATGTCCATTAGTAGTTATGTATGTCGCTTGCAAATTATGACCAAATGAATCTTCAAAATCTGTCATGTAGTAATAATTAGCGAAATCAGGCCAAAAATACCTTAAGAAAGCTATCGTTATAATAGAATAAATTGTTATAAATATGAATACTTTTTTATCTTTGTTTAGGCTAATTGTTGATGCAATTAGCAAAAAAGACATTGACAATATAAGAAATACTGATAAAAGTGGACTTCTCGATAGAGGGCCATATATATCATTAATTCCATAAATTCCCATAGCTCCTGCTTTCATCATTAAATAGGCATAAATTAATCCAAATAATGTACCTAGAACCAGTAGGACAGTCAGTATAATTTTATGTAGCTTCATTCTCCCACCTTAGTTTAATTTATAGAAATAATTATAAAAATTTTTAATTTTCTAATAAATAAGAATATAATAACGTCTTTTCCAAAACCTATCATAAATTATCACTTTTTTCAATAAATTTTCTAAAATTAGACAATATTAATAATACTATTGAAAAGATTAAAAGGGATAAAGAAACGCTTTTAACATTTAAACCAGCATAAGTAAAATTGAGTATATAACCAATTATTGCTAATGATGCAAGACTTAATCCTATAGACAACGCGACCTTTTCCAAATCATTCCATTCAGATTTAGGATAAGCCAATTCTACTATACCATAGCCAGGATAGAAAAATAAAAGTGGCGAAACTAAGATACCCTTTATTAAAATAAATTTATCGTTTAAAAATAATGATGAAATAAATGAGATTATCATTATAGAAATCGAAAAAAGATACCATGAATTTTCCACACTAAAGAAATAATTAATATAGTTTCCCTTTTTTATTAAACTTATTTTTCTCTGCTCTCTTAACTTATAAATAGATTTGCTTACGTCTTTTTTATTAACCATTTTTTTAGAAATATTGTCCAGATAAATTGTAACGTCTTTAACTTTATTTTTTTTATTTTTATTTTTATTCAAATATTTAATAATTTCGTCCTCTATAGAATCCATTATCTCACCGTAGAATTAATATAAAATTGATTGTATAATCCTGTATAATTAAAATTACTACCATTAAACATATATAATAAAATCAATATTTTATATTGACCTGGTTTATTAAAAGTAACATTAAATGGAATTGTATCGTTTTTATTATTGTTTATTATATCGTAAAAAATGTAATAGGGTTTACATTTTTGCAGACTTGTTGAATTTAAGATAAAAGAGGAATTAACAATATAAATTTTTATTTCATATAAAGCCAATTTGTTCTCGTGGTTTTCTATATAAATGTAAAAGCTCGATGTAGAATTTACTTGAACTTCACTTGGATAGCCTCCTAATTCTTTATTTCCATTTAATAAAGCCAACAAACTATAGGAGCCTGGTTTCCAGTTTTCCATTAGGAAATTGATGGAAAAAATTATTGCTATTACAATAAAGAAACCAGCCGTTATATCTCTTATTTTATCATCAATCGTTTTCCTTCACCTCATAATTTTCATGAGCTTTAAGCCATGCTATCCAAAATATTGTTGGTACAAACCTGTAAGAAATATAAGAAGATGCAAACAATATAGATATAATTAAAACATTCTCAAAAATTTTATCATAATATAAACTTTTGGCCTTATTTAGAAACTCTGAAGAATTATTCAAAATATTACTAGATATATTATAAGATTTAATACAATAACTGATGTTGTTTTTATTAATTCCCATATTTAAATAGTTAATTGAAAGTTTTAGATCATTTTCATAATTTGAATTATAACCCATAGACGATACTTTCTCCAAATAATTATAAGCGGTTTCTATATTATTTATTGTAGCATTGCATGTTATTTTATTAGCTTTGGATATCATTGAAAACTGTAAAGCTATTGTAATAATTATTAAAGTGATAATTATTAACTTTTTGTCCAATGTTACACCTCTAATCAATCAAATAGGAATATTTCCGTTTAGCTATAAAAATTTTCATACTAATTAAAGCAAATATATTTTCAATTCATCACAATCAATTAATTAATAAATATTGCTACTAAACACTTTGAATCAAACTTTATTTTAAAAATAGTATGGCTCTTACAGATTAAAATACACGCGCATAACAAGCAAACTAATAATACAATATTTTCTGCTCATTTAATTTATTTTAATAAATATTTAAAAATAACTAAAATATTTATTATAAAAAACAATCAGCTATAACTAAACATTAAACATTTATTAGCTTAAAAGAACAATGATATAAGATTGAAAATTCTTTTTATCAAATAATAACATAATAGAGAAACATAACGTTTTAATAAATAGATCTTATAAACATTTTTAATAATATTATAATGAATTAATTGTTGTTATTTTTAAATTAATTATAAATTTTAAAAATTTTTAAGCTAAATAAATTATAAAAAATTTTTAAGCTTATTATTATTCTGATATAAGATAGTTTAGGAGGAGTTTTAATAATATGAAACCAGAAAGCCTTTCAAAATATATCAATGATGCCACAATTTTATACAGGAGTAATAAGAACACAAAAAATATTGATATAATTGTTAGCATATTTGTGTCTAACAAAAATGAGAAAAATGTTGAATTAATAAGCTATTTAAGAAACAAATGCAACAACTCAATATATATTATAATAAGTTTAAATAAACAAGACACCGATGATCTAAAGAAATATATAGTAGCTGGTGTGGATGAAATCTTATTTCAGCCTCATAAAGGCTATGGCATGGCTCACATAACTTCATTAAGATATGGATTAAAAACAATTCCTAATGCAAAAATTATATTAATTATAAATGCAAATAAAATATATGAATTTTCAAGTATTGATGATATTATTAAGAAATCAAACGAAAATGCCGTTGTTATTAGTATTAATAAACAAGAAAGATGTTTAGAAAGACAGATTTTTTCTATTTTTTCTATTTTTTCACTGATAAATTGCTTTCTTTAGCTTTTAGGATTCTCTATAATAAGATGGTCTTCGATATAAACCCTAGTATAATAGCATTCCCAAGTAGGCTGGTTTATAAGCTTACTAAAACAGATTTAACAATTATTATAGAAATAATAATACTTGCATTAAAAGAAAACTTCACAATAATTAATATACCAACAAGTTTCCAACAAAAAAGCTACATATCAAAACAAATAGATTTGTTTAATTTCATGAAAATAATATTATACATGGTTAAAAATAGCATTGCTACATTTTTACTAGTAGGCTTAACAGCACTAATATTTACTCAGATCTTACTCATTTTCTTGTTGATCTTAAATATTCCAAGGCTCACTTCATTAATAATAGCTAACGAGACATCTATATGGTTCGGATTTTCTTTAAACGATATGTTTTATTCTTCTTTTAAAAACAAATGGAATTATAAATTTGTATCAAAAGGTGTTAGATATAATATCATTTACGCAATAACAGAATTGGTTACCTCTTTTTTAGCATTTCTTCTTAACAAATATATAGGTATTCACATTGTTTGGGCAAATGTTATAATGTCAATTTTAGTTGCTCCTTTAAACTACTTTCTTAATATAGTTTATACTTGGAAATGGTAGGATTTCTCGACAATAAATTATAAAAGATTTAGTAATTAATGTTTAATTCTTGATATACCGCTTAGTTATTATACTACTTCAGACATAAAAGTTTTAAATATCTAGAATCACCTTTAACCTATTTTTTAATTGCCTTTGTAATAAAAATATATAATTTCTATAATTTATTTTCTATTTGGTGCGATAATGTTAACTAATTTAAAATCAAACAAGATAAAGATAATTTTAATAATAGGTTTTATATCATATGCTATAACGTGGTCTTACATATCTTTGATGAGGTACTATTCATTAAATGCAAACATTCAAGATTTAGGAATATTTTTGCAAGGACTTTATGATACGGCTCATTTACCTTTATCAGGTATATTAAATCAACTAGCTAGCAATGGAGCTTTTGTTCTTTTATTACCATTTTATTTCTTAAAAATTAGAACTCAAGCGTTATTGGTTTTTCAAAGCATTTGGTTAGCATTAGCAGTTTTTCCTTTATATGGAATAGCAAAGCATTATTTAAAAGATGAAATACCTTCTCTATTAATTTCTTTAAGTTGGTTAATTTATTTCCCATTAGCAGGTATAAATTGGTTTGATGTACATAGACAAGCATTTTTCCCTACTTTATTCATTTTATCATACTATTTCTATTT
>JBMFJL010000038.1:0-5823 GCA_049973735.1 Nanopusillaceae archaeon | reverse complement strand
ATAAAATAGTAAAATATTATTGCTTCTGCATATTCTTGAAAGTTTACCAATGCATTATTGTATAAAGATGGTTCTTCCCTTATTATCCTTTCTATTTCTTCCTTATATTTTTTCATTTCTACTATATAATCTTTTGCCTTTTCTATATCCCCTCTAATTATAGAATATATTGTTGACTTTGATAACCTATTTAGTTTTATTCCATAGTTTATTAGTTTATCTTTCTTTTCTTCAAATTCATTTAATTTATTTTTTATATAGTCTATATATGTCTTGTCTATCATAATTATTTAGAAAACAAATGTTTTATATACATTGTTGCAAACGAACCTCTTTCTAATAAAAATGAGATATCCATAGTACCATCATTGTTTATTTTATAATCAAGATCTTTTACTTCTGCTAGTATTTTTTTATTTTCTGAAAAAAGTGTTAAAGATGGTTTTTCTCTGAATTCTAGTTCTTTTATATCTATATTTTCTTCTTTTAATATTTTTTCATATACATTGATATTCTCTATGTTATATCCTATTAAAGGTAATTCTTTACCTTTTAATTCATTAATTATACCTTTATCTTTTATTATATAAAGTATTCCAAGCTTAGTTTCAATATAACTATTTGCATTATAATTTTCCTTCAAATAATTTGATAACATAATATTCCATAGATATGACTGATATGCATGTACAAACATTTTTAGCAACCTTTTTGGAATATATTTTAACGCTCTCTTATAATTTACTTCAGTTGATAAATAATTTAGTATAGCCCTCTCTATATCTAAATAATTTGGATATAATTTTAATGCCTCCTTAAAATTTCCCCAATTTTCCTTTAAATATTTTCTTGCATTAATTGCATCTAAATTCTTTTCATTGCTAATATCTGTTAAAAATATCTTTATAGCATTTTCATAATCTCTTTTAATTATATATTTACCAACTATATGATTATTTAATCTATTTCCAAATCTTTGTTCATCATAATAATTAAAAAATGAATCATTAAATATTTCTATATTTTTCTTAAATAATTCCAATTCTTCTAAACTAACTTCTCTTATTTTTATTCTAAAATAGTTATATTTAATATCTGATATTCTTATTGGATCTTCATATGAACCAATATATTTCAGTTGTACTTTCCCAAAATTATATTCATCCTTGAATTCGTCAAAATTTCTTATAGCTATATATTGTTCAGAGATAGTATTTTTATCTTTCTCACCAGCAAAATATATTTTTCTTTTTGATATATGTAACTTTCTAGCTATCAACTTTATTGCATTTATAGTACTTATATTTTTCTTTCTCATCAAAAAATACCTATAAGTATTTCCTTCTTTTTTCTTATCTAAATCTATTATTTCTTTTACAACAAAATCTTCAGGTTTTGTTTTGATTTTCATTTGATAATTTGCTATTTCTATATTGGATTAGTCTTTTTAGAATTTCAGACTTTACTAATTTATAATTACTGAAGTTTGCTACCCCTTCTATAATAATTATATAATACTCTTTTTCAGATACTTCTTCAATATATACTTTAAAATCTCCAAATTCCTTTATTATGTCTTTTATATCATTTAATACCATCTCAGGATCTAGTTTTTGAGGCAATTCAAACCTTATTTTTACATACTTTTCTGCAACTTCTTTTTTTGCTAGACTATAATTTATTATTACACCATTTAGTAATATATTATTTGGCACTGTCATTATTTCTCCAGTTTCCAATATAATTTTTGTAAAGAATAATGATATCTCATACACAATTCCTTTATATCCAGCATGTAAATAATCCTTAGAAAATACCTTATATGGCGGAAGAAATGATACTGTATAGGGTACAGAGGAGCTAACAATTCTTATTTCATCTCCAGGTTTATAAGAACCACTTGCCAATAATATAATCCCTGCAAATAGGTTAGATAAAATTGGCTGTAATGCTAAACCTGCTATTATACCTAATATTGTAGATGAAGCTAATATATATGTCACACTTACATTAAAATAAACTAGCATATATATCAGTAAAAATATATAAGATATCATTTGAATACCATTTTTCAATCCTAAAGCAAATGTTTTGTTTTCCTTATATAAATCATAGTAATATGATGCAATAGATCTAGTTATATATATCCAGACAATTGATATTATTGAAAATACAGCTATTTGATACTCTAAACCTCTTAAATCTAATATATATTTTACAAATACGTATAAACTTAAACCAAGTAAAATTACAAGTATTATTTTTATTATTAAATTTCTCATTTTACTTTAAATTCCCATTTCCACATTGTTTTAGCCAACTTTCCATCATACATAAATTTATCTAAATTAATTTTCTTTCTTCTATCATTTATTTCTTTTAATAAATCCCAGATTTTCTTTGCAGTATATTCCTTTAATTCACCAGTAGACAATTCTCCAGATTTATACCTTTCATATATTTCTTTTAATTTTTTATCGTCTTCTTCAAATAATACAGATAACCAGAAATATGATACATCAATATCAGGATTTCCTCCATATTTTTTATGCTCCTCCAATGTTTTTCCACCTCCAGAGAATGCATATCTAAATATTTTATTTCTTATTGTATCATAATCGTCATCTACAAATATTGCAGACGTAGGATCTGATGCACTCATTTTTGTATATGGTCCCTTTAGACCCCAGACCATTTTAGATAATATTGTAGAAGCTTTTTTATATCCAAATTTTTCAGCAATATCTCTTTGAAGTCTAAAGTAAGGATCTTGGTCTATACCACAAGGAATTACTGGTATACCTCTTTCAAAGAATGTTGGAACAATCTGCAATGCTATATAGAATGGTAAGCCTATTGTTGCTGTATCATCAAAACCAAATACTTTTTTTGCTGTATTCAAATTTATTTCTCTAGCTACATATATTGCTGGTTTATATAATTTTTCTATATATATTGAGTTAATAAAAATAAATGTTTTGTCAGGGTCAAAACCTATAGAAGCAATTGTTTTTGCATCTTCATATGCAAACTTATGCACTTCTTCCAAATCATCCGTCTTCTTTTCTAAATATTTTTCCTCATCTGGTATTTGTATATATACATTTACATCAAATTTTTCTTGTAGCCATTTTGTCAATATAAATGGTACAAGATGTCCTATATGCATCTTACTCTTTGAAGGAGCCCTACCTGTATATAGAAAAAATTTCTTACCATTTTCATATTCTTCTAGAGCTTTATCAAAATCTCTATGTGCATAAAAGAATTTTCTTCTAAGTAAAACATGCAAATCCCCTGCAAATTTTTCCAATTTTTTCAATAGATTATCATCAACTTCTTTTACTCCAAATATTTCAACCAACCTTCTATAATCTTCTTCAGATTTTATATTAACATCATAGATATTAATTATTTCGTTCATAGCTATATATATTTATAAGGCAAAGTTTTATAATTTTATATAAATATTTCCATCATTAAAATTAATTTCAAGGATAGAAAATCGTCATAAATGCTAAATTTCAATTATATCTTATAGCATGCCGCGGTGCCCGAGTGGTCTAAGGGGTCTGGCTCGAGACCAGATGTCCGAAAGGACGCGTGGGTTCAAATCCCACCCGCGGCGCTTTATTTATAATAAATATTCTTTGATGTTATTCTCTATCTTTTCCAATTTTTTACCCAATTCATATATACTGTCCCTTCCTTTAACCGTAATCAAATTTCTGTCAACATAATAATCTTCTACAGTGTTTATGGTTATTCCATACTCTCTCAACTCATTTATATATTCTGGATAATCATCATTATTGTATACTATTGTCCTTCCAGTTAACAATCCTGCCCTAGCAAAAGCAATTTGTGCTAAAGAACTAAGTATAACTGTTTTATATGAATTTAAAAATCTTACAAACAATCCATATATTTCATTATTATTAAAATATTTGAATCCTTCGTCTGCAATAAATATTATTCTATCATAATCAGCTGTTTGCAATAAAAATATATCTTCTACATCAAAATCTGGTACAACCTTACTTTTATATTTTCCTATAGCTATATCTTTATTTTGTGTAGCAACATATGTCCTCCCATCTAGTATATCTAAAAAGTTAAAGAGGTCATCTTCATGAAATCCTTTTTTTGGCAGTACTATAAGATTTAACTTCATTATAAATAATACGTAATCTAAAATTTTTAACTTTCAATGGACCTTTTAATCATATGTCTGATACTAATATAACTTTGGAGGATTTAAGGAATGAGAAATTAGAGGATAATAAACACAAAATACTGGAAATTAAATTAGTATTTGACAATCCAAATATAAGATTTGAACAGTTATATTTTTGGCTATTAGATTTTATGAGAGATAATCTAAAGTTGAAAGTAAATAAATTATCAGATGAATTTACTTCTTCAGTAGGGTCTTTATTCTTTGGAGAAATGAGTGCAAGGGCTACAAATGTAATAAACACTGCTAGATCCTTAGCTGGTTTAATAAATGATTTAACTAAATCTATAATATCTATATTAAACGAATATAAACAAATAAAGACAAGAATTGACGCATATGACATGATCTTATCAAAAAATGGAGAAGAAGCATATAGAGGATATTTATTGTTAAAAGATATTTGGGTAAATTATGTAGATACAGAAAGAAGAGGAGCTGGAAGTTTATTAAGTATGTATAGATCTAGACAAGGATTTTTTTCAGCATTAGATTTATTCTATTATGCTGATATAAAATCTGAATTAGAAAAATTAAAAAATAAAGGTATATTAAGTAAGGAACTAATAGATTACATATTTAGTAAAGAAGAAAATATTCCAAGAGATCTAAATGAAATAAAAAATAAGAATATAATTAATATAAAACTATACAATGTATTAAATAATAGGTTAGTAGAATTTTATGATTGGTTAGAGGTTTCTAAAAAATTCTTATACGACAGGTATAATTTACTTAGAGCATATCTAAGGCATCAACTTAGTTCTTTATTATATTATGTAGAATTTGCAAGACCTTACTTCAAATTTGCAAGAAAATTACTACAAAGTCCCGAACAACCTGTAGATATTGTAAATTCATTGGAAACTACCATTATTGATATCAATCTAGTTGTACAGGGCAATGAAACAAAAGTAAATGAGTATAATAAAGAAAAGGGTCAAAAAGAGGAAAAAATATATATACCAGTATTTGACATCTCCATTAGATCTAGATCGCTACCTACAGTAGTTGGGGGATTTGGTGGTACAAGAATGTATTCTTTTCTAGGTAGAACAGATATAACATTCAGAACTTATATTTTAGAAAAATCTGAATATGAAAAAATAATAGAAAATAAGGAAAAAGAAGATTTTTTATATATCACAGGACTTGCAGATGAATACATAAGAGATATGGCTGATCTTATATTGGAAGCTTTCTTATTTGATATAATAAAATCGGATGAAAAATTATTGAAAATTGTAGCAGAAAAGTCAGATGCTAAACCAGAAGAAATAAAAAATAACCCATATAAAATAAAATGGACTAGGGAGTTGTTGACTGAACTAAAAAAAGATAATAGGATAAGGAATATGCTTGGAAGTATAATTTGGATAGAAAAATATTTGCCTGAAGGAGAAAAAGAAAAAAAAGAGGAGAAAAAGGAAGAAAAGAAAGAAGAGAAAAAAGAATCTACCGTAAAATTAATATTTCCTGGATTATATGATATTTTAGAAGCTATTCTATCATTTATAGTATCTTTTAAAAAAGATATAAAATCTATATCAAAAAATATTGAAGAAAGTAACTTAAAAAAAGAGAAA
>JBMFJL010000037.1:0-5831 GCA_049973735.1 Nanopusillaceae archaeon | reverse complement strand
GAAAGCATAATAACGGAAAGCCCCCGCCCCTCTACCTCACATCTCCTCTGGATTACTCCAGAGGATTCGATTTGGGCTATTCCCCTTTCGGTCGCCCCTACTGAGGGAATCACATTTTGTTTTTTCTTCCTGCGGGTACTAGGATGTTTCCCTTCCCCGCGTTCCCGTCCCTTACGGGACGCCGGATAAACCGGCAGGATATCCCATTCGGGGATCCCGTGATCAACGGTTGCATGCACCTCCCACGGGCTTTTCGCAGCTTGCCGCGCCCTTCTTCGGCCCCCGAGCCAAGGCATCCACCGGACGGGTTACTGAGACCATATAACTCCCTTCATACCCCTCATCTTAAGTATCAGGCTCACTTCCTTACCTTGAGTAAGGAAGCTCATGTCATGTATGATTAAATATTAATCTACAAAATTTTAAAAATATAATTGCTGTTTCTAATTCAATATGAACAAAGACAAAATTAATAAGGATAGCAACTTTTCAGAGTGGTATAATGAAATTGTAAGAACCATACCGATAATAGATGATAGATATCCGGTTAAAGGTATGCCTGTTTATACTAGTTATGGTTATAGGTTAATTAGAAATATTTTATCATTATTAGAAAAAGAATTGGAAAAAAATGGCTTCGATCCATATTGGTTTCCAATATTGATACCATATGAGATATTTAAAAAAGAATCTGAGCATATAAAAGGATTTGAAAAAGAAGTATTCTATGTAACTCCAGCAAAGCCAATCGAAGAAGAAAAAGAAATTAAATATGTTTTGAGACCAACATCAGAAACAGAAATGTATTTTATGTTTTCTCTATGGATAAGATCATATAGAGATTTGCCTTTGTTGACTTACATGACAAATACAGTCTATAGATATGAAACAAAAGCTACCAAACCATTGATAAGAGGTAGAGAAATTTTATGGAATGAAGCTCATACTGTTCATAAAGATTTAGATGACGCAGAAAAGATGATTAAAAAATCTATGGAAATATATTCAAAGCTATTTTGGGATTATCTAAGTATACCACATATATGGGTTAAAAGACCAGAATGGGATAAATTTGCTGGTGCAGATTATACATTTGCTGCAGAGACAGTAATGCCAGATGGAAGATTTTTACAAATAGGTACAACACATTTACTTGGTAGAAACTTCTCAAAAGCATTTGAGATAATTTTTGAAGACATTCATCCATTTGTAAAAATAGACAAAAATAAATTTGAAGCATATGATAATAGTGGAGGAAAGTACTTAATAACCATAACAGATAATAAAGTAAAAATATCATTGATAGAGGAAAATCAAGAAAAAATTATTTATGAAGCAGAGTTAAATATTAAAAATAAAGAAATATCGGAAGATAACAAAGAATTAATAGAATTTTTATTAAATAAAATCAAAGAAATATCCAATAAGGAAATGAAAAAACACAAATATGCTTGGCAAACATCTTTTGGTTTGTCTATGAGAACTCTTGCAGCAGTTATTGGTATACATGGTGACAATAAGGGGGCAATTTTGCCATTTAGCATAGCACCAATACAGATAGTAATAATTCCAATATATTATTCTGAAGAAGAAAAGAAAAAAGTAATAGAATATTGTGAAAAAGTATATAATTTGTTAAAGGATAAATATCGCGTAAAAATAGATAAAGATGAAACAAAGAGTCCTGGATGGAAATTTAACCAATATGAGCAGATTGGAGTGCCAATAAGGATTGAGATAGGAAAAAAAGAAATTGAAGAAAACTCTGTAACAGTATCTATGAGAAAATACAATGAAAAATCCAAAAGTTTTGTATTTCAATTGGATAACTTATTAAGCGGTATAGAAAAAGTTGTGGAAATTTATGAAAACGAAATGAAAGAAAGAACAAAGAAATATTTAGAGGAAAAGATATTAAAAGTGGATGATTTAAAAGAAATAGAAAGAAACTTAGATAAGAATGTAGTATTTAAGGTTCCATTTTGTATGAATGAAGAATGCGCAAATAAATTAAAAGAAAATTATAATTTAGATGTGAGAGGAACGGATATAGAACCAGAATTAGCTAGCAATAAAAAATGTATAGTATGTGGTAATGATGCAAAATATTATGTATATGTAGGAAAAAGCTATTAAGGGCGGCTGTAGGCCACTTTTTGTATATATATTTCTTAGCGGAGGACCTTGTACCGGCAGGACATACTTCTCAAGGTACATATTACCTCTCCAGGTTGGCCCGGAATTGCTTCCAGGCCTTAACCCTTCATCTTCATCGGTAATATGCCCTGGATTTCTCTTTATGTTGCCAGGGATTTCTCCCTCCGGGTTTCCCCGGTGCCGTATCGGTAAGTGGACCTTCCGACAGCCGCCCGTATATTAATAATTATTTCGAGCAAAATATATAATCTATGCCGGATCAACCTACATTCTTCTATGCTGGTTTGTATAGATTTGGGAAGGGAAGATCAAAAATATTGTTAGATAGAAATAAGTTGATAATTCTGACTATTGCTACAGCTTTAACCATATATTCTTTAAATTTATTAATATCATGTGGTCTATTGTAGAAGATTTAGAGTATAAGAGAAGATTAAAGGAAGTATTACATATATATAATGTTTCACTAAAAAACAATAAGGGTTTAGAAACAATAAAGAATTTCATAAAGGCTGTTTTAGACTATTATGATTATGTCATATATTATTATTTAGAAAAAGAAAAAGAAAAGGGTAATATAAATGAAATACCGAATACACCGATAAAAAGATACGAACTTTTCCTTAGTATAATAGATGATAAACTAAAAGATTATTTTAAATATTACAAAACTTTAAGAGTTTGTTTAAATAGCGAAATTATGATACAAAATGAGTTTAGAAGGTCTATGATAATAAAGTGTAAAGGAATTGATAGAGAAATAATATTAACTATAAAGGATATTAAAGAAATATTTGAGAGCATAAAAAATTTTTCTGAATACATTGAGAAAAATTAGTAATGGCAAGAATTTTTGCTATAGCATCTGGAAAGGGTGGCGTTGGTAAAACATTTTTTTCTATCAATCTATCCAGGGCTTTATCAATATTTGGATATAAAACTTTATTGATAGATCTAAATCTTACAACTCCAAACGTCTCTATAAATCTAAATCTTGTTAATGAAGAAAAAAATATACATAGATATCTTAGAGGAGAAATAGAGATAAAAGATGCAATAATTAATTATAAAGATAATCTGTTCGTCATACCTGGAAGCTTAAATATTAATAATCTCATAAATATATCTTTAGAAAAGCTAAAGTCTGGTATAGTTAAATTATATGATGATTTTGATTATATAATACTCGACTCTGCTGCTGGAATTGGAAGAGAAGCTTTAGAGTCTGTAAAGAATTCTGAAGAAGTTATAGTTATTACTAACTATGAAAAATCGGCATTATTAGATGCATATAGACTAGTAAGAACATTAGAAAAGTTAGATATAAATATCCTTGGAATTGTTATAAATAAAGTAAAAAAAGAAAAGATAAATTTTGTTGTATTGGAAAGATTTTTCAGGAAAGAAATATTGGGAATAGTACATTATGATGAAAATGTGAAAATATCTCTAGATTATGGAATTCCGCTAATTGATTATAAAAAAAGTTCTATAGCAGCAATAGATGTATTCAGAATAGCTGAAAAAATAACTGGTAGAGAATATAGATATTTTGAAGAAAGAAAAGGCTTATTTAATAAATTCTTAGAGTTATTTAAATGGAAATAGATTTTGAATTAGATAAGATATATGAAGTTTTAGATAGTGGTAAATATAAAAAAATACTTATACAGTTGCCGGATGGATTAAAACCATACGCAAAGGAAATTTACGATAAAATAAAAAGTAGATATAAAGATATTCAGATATTCATATGGCTCGGATCAAATTTTGGTGGATGCGATATTCCAGTATATTTGGATAAATATGGATTTGATCTGATAATACATTTTGGACACTCAAAATTCTATAAACTAAAACTAATATGAATAATCTATATCTTATTTTAGGTATTTTACTTATAATAATTGGTCTAATTTTTATTTTAACCTATTTTTCCCAATCCAGCAATGTTAAGTACTCTGCAATTGTGCTAATAGGACCTATACCAATAGTTGTATCAAATTCTATGGGTCTTCTAATAATTTCTATTATAATTTTAGTTTTATTGATTATTATTTTTATCCTGTTTTATAAGATAATCATATAATTCTTTTAGATTTTTGAATACCATCGAAGCCCCCGCATTCATCAATTCTCTTTTTTTATTTACACCGCTTGCTACTCCAATTGCATTTAATCCAGCCCTCTTGGCAGATATTATGCCATATACAGAATCTTCAATAGCTATTACCTCTAAGGGAGATAAATTGATTAATTTCAATACCATAAGATATGGATCTGGATCTGGCTTTGGATTTTTTATATCTTCTCTTGTAACTACTGCCTCAAATAATCCAAATATACCTAATTTCTTTAATATTTCTGTTGTTACTCTTCTTGTATTTGAAGTTACCAAACCCAATTTATATTTTTTATCTTTGAAATAATTTAATATCTCCTTTGCCCCTGTAGTAAACTTTATTTTATTTATATAACCGCTATTTATGAAAAATTCCTCATATTCTTTGAGTAATTCTCTTACATCTACATTTAATTTGTATTTTTCTATCAAGGATCTTACTAATTCTTCCATTGGCGCTCCAGAATTATCTAATTTTACTCCATCTCCTATATCTATATTAAATTTCCTTTTTATGAATTCTCTATGAGCTTCATCATATATCTTAATACTGCTTACTAATGTTCCGTCTAAATCTAATACTACACCCTTTATATTGTAGAATATCATAAAAATTCTGTGTTATTATTGAATATTCTTTAATATCTCCTCTTCTGGGATGTTTTCTCCTATATATTTCCTATATTTTCCGGCAATCTTTTTCCTAGCAACTTCCAAATAAAATTCTATGTTTTTAATAAATTCTGGTTTGTTAAAGTATATAGATAAAACTATATCTTTATAATATACTTGAGCTGCTCTAGTGTATGGTTTTCCGAAGGCGAGTCTCATCCCCTGAGAAATTCTATCAGCACCAGCACCATATACCAAAGCATGTTCTCTAACAACATGATGAGGATATTTTCTTATAATAAATAGAAATTCTTTTACATCCTTTTCCAAATATTTCAACAAATTTGTTCTTACAGCTTCTAATGAATAATCGGAAACTTGAACATTATATAGGGAAATTAGATGTCCCACATATTTCCAATTTTCCTTTGGTATGTTCTTCATTCCCATAATGTTCATCCTAAGTTTAGATACAGGGGCACCTGGTATTTTGTTTTCGTTTTTACTATATGAAAATCTTGTATATGGTCTCTCTATTTCCCTAAATATTCTCCAAGGCCTCTTGGCCATATTATATCATATTTCTTAATAATATATTTATGTCTTTGCCATAGTATCCATATGCCCCGCCTTGACTATATGGTACCTTTATACCCTTTCTTGGATATCCTCCAGATGGTGGTTTTAATCTAAAATATGGTTTTATTTTTGGAATAGAATCTAATTCTAACTCAAAATTAAAGAATTTATTTACAAACTCGTCAACACTCATATTCAAATTATTTTTTATATACTCTTCTGTTAATCTCTTATTTCCCTCCAATCTTCCTCTTTTTAATAATAATTGTTTGAATGTTTCTTTATTTATTTCTCCCCATGCAACCCATTGTTCAACCTTTTTAATCATTCCTAATATATCTGGTGTATTTTTTGTTACTAT
>JBMFJL010000036.1:0-5894 GCA_049973735.1 Nanopusillaceae archaeon | reverse complement strand
GAAGATGCTGAGCAAAAAGATATCAAAGAAAATGTAAAGAAAGAATTGGATGAAATTTCCAGAGAGTTAGAAGAACTAAAAAGAGAACTCGAAGAATTGCTATATTCTTAAAACATAACCAGTTTTTTCATCAAATTTATATTTAACTAATTTATTAGATAAGTATAAACTTATAATGTTTTTTTCTATTTCTATCCTATCGAAGTCATTTAATATATATACATCATCATATTTTTCCTCTATATCCTTTTTTATTTTATCCAGTTCTTCTTCATATCTTTGGCTAAAATGAGTCAATAGCAATATTTTACTTTTACTTTCTAAATATAACTTTAAAACTTCTGTAAAGTCCATATGGTAATGTTCTTTAGCTTTTTCTGGATCGAAGAAAAATGTAGATTCGCATATTAGAATAGTACTATTTTCAGCAAATTTTATTAGATCTTCAAAAAATATCGTATCCGTTATGTATGAGATCTTTATACCCTTTCTAATATATCCAATATCATTGAAATCAATTTCTTTTCCATTATAAAAGATTTTTTCTCCTTTTTTTATTTTCTTTATTTGATTTACAGATAAATTGTAATATCTTAATTTTTCTTTATCTATTTTTATATATTCTTTCTCTTTAAAGTAATAAGAAAAAGATTTTACAGAATGTCTAGTCTCTATACCATATATTTCGAATTTATCATCTTCATATATCAATCCGTTTTTTGCCTCTATTAAATTTATATTGAATTCAATCGGAATATTCAATCCGTCCATTAATTTATAAAAATCTTCAAAGTTTTCTCTGGGTAGTATAATATTTAGTTCTCTTTTATATTCCATATTGGATAAGCTAAATAAGATTCCAGGCAATCCTAGCATATGATCTCCATGCCAATGTGTTATTAATATTATATCAATATCTGTAGGAGATAAACCTGCAATTCTCATTTGTCTTTGTATATTTTCGCCAGCATCAAACAATATACCTTTGTCTAAATATTTCATAAATATTCCAGGGTGATTTCTCTTTTTTGTTGGAAATGCAGAAGCTGTTCCTAATATATATAGTTTCATCATTAGACCTTCCAGTTCATCTTTGGAGGCATTTCGAATAAAACATAATATATCAAAACGTATATAAAGATTATCTCATACAAAGGTACATAGAATACGGATAAGATGAAAAAGTATATCGGGTTATATAATTTTTTCTTGGCGATGGAAAATAGTAAAAAAGTATAAGTGGTAGATATTACAATATAAAGTATTGTGAGATAAATTGCAGAGAAAAATTGATAGAAAGAGAAAGGATTGACTAGCGCAACATATATTATATTTATATTAGCTAAAAAATTTTCGTATAATTTTATTGCAATATCATATATATAAGATAATGGGATTAAGAAGTATATATAGAAAAACAAAATGTATGGAAAAAAGAATATTAATATCAAAACCATACTAGAAAATGGATCTTCAATAAAATATTTAATAAAAAAGTCAAAATGATTTAAAGCAAATTCTATAGCACCGAAAGTCCATCTCTTTTTTTGATCTATTAACTGTTTTAAAGTTTCTAACGGCTTTATTTTTAAAATTACAGATTTAGATAAATAATATTTACTTCCTGCTTTTTGAGCCTTAATGGCAAAGTCTAAATCTTCTACATAGACTCTAGTAAATCCCCCAACTTTTTCAAATATCTCTCTCTTAACAGAAAAACCAGCTCCATTGACACCTAAAGATTTTTTTCTCTTATTATTTATGATAGATAATATGTCATAATACATAGAATACTCTAGATGAAGCATATTACCTATTATCCCTTTTCTTTCCATATCTTTGTAAAATTCTACTAAACCATATTCATTTACTTCTTTTACTAAAGATTGTAAATCTATATGTACTATAGAGGCGTCTGCATCAATAAAAACTAATATGTCGCCAGTAGAATATTTTACAGCATCATTAGTTGCAGCAACTTTTCCCCTCCTTTCTTTCGATATTATAAATTTTACATTTTTATATTTGCTTTTTATTTTTTTGATTTTTTCCATGAAATTTTCTGTAGGTACGTCCACAGCAACTATAATTTCTTTTAAATCGTTTGGGTAATTATCTTCAAATATTCTTTTAATATTATCTTCTATAGCTTCACTATCTTTATAAATAGGAAATATAAAAGATACTTTATTATACATATAAAAAATATGTCAGATAAAATTAATAAAAAATGATGAAGGTCAGAGATTCCTGATTAATGAAGATGTTCAGATACCGCTGATTTTTCTACTCTATATAATATTTCAAATATTGCATACATATATAGGGCAACGATGACAAATACGGAAATATCTATCATAGCTGGTATGACAAATCCTATAAGATCTCTTAAATATGGTAATAAGAATATAGATATTATCATAACGGATAGGAATATAGAAATATAATATTGTTTGCTTGAAGTTATAGATAAATTAAATTTCTTTTCGTAATACATTAATAATATAGCTTGAGAAACAATTAAGAATAACATGATAGTATAAACATTATTAAATGTTGCTAATGCGACTATCACACTGTTTAATCCTATGAAAATAGCATTTCTAATGAAATTATAGATTATATTTTTGTCAAATAGTCGATTATCTAATTGTTTATACATTTTTTCATCTTTTACTTCCGATACATTGATAGTTATTGAAAATATAGTTTCTGCAACCAAATTTAATAACAATAGCTGTAGAGATTCTAAGAATATTTGCTTATATACGAAGAATCCTATTACCATAAATAAAAATATACCAATAATAGCAGACAATACTGTTACTATATAAGTTTTTAGGCTATATATAATCCTCTTTCCCTCCTTTATCAATTCTACAATTGCCTCTATTCCTTCATCTAATAATAATACATTTGCAGAATCTTTAGTTATATCTGCGGCATTGTAAAAAGATACGCCAACATTTGATATTTTCATTGCTATAGAATCATTTATACCATCACCAACGAACAAGACTCTATGTCCCTTTTTCTTTAATACTTTTACTATTCTATACTTATCTTCAGGATCTGCATTTACGATTGCATTATAGTTTTTTAACAATTTATATAATTCTTCATCATTAAGTTTTTTTATTTCTCTAGCATCTTTTACTTTAAAATTAAGCTTCAAAATTTTAAGCAAATTTTCCGTATTCTCCCTATTATCACCAGTAACTATATAAATATTTAAATTTAAAAACTTTAGAAAATCAATGTAATTCTTGACACCTTTCCTAATTTTCTCTTTGAGCAATATAATTCCATAAAAAATTACATCTTTTTCTACATCGTTATCATTATCTAGGATTTTTATGCCTAAAGCCAATATTTTAAATCCTTTTTTGCTATATTTTTCAGTTATGTTTTTTATTTTGTCTATATTTTTGTTAATTTCTTTTATTTCATTATCTAAATATATATATTTAGATATTTTTATGATCGAATCTACAGAACCTTTTACTATAGAGTATTTTTTACCTTCATAATTTACTATGACTGATGATCTTTTTCTATAAGAATCAAAATAGTTTACATCTATTCTTTCTAAAAATTTTAAGTTTAATTGTTTACCTACCCTATATATAGCTAGATTTATTGGGTTTCCAAAACCATTTTCATATATATCATAACTGTAATCATCAATAGAATTGTATAAAAAAGTTAGAAATACCTGTAAACCGTTTAAATCAACTTCTTTATCTTTTTTAAGTATTTTTATCTTGTTATCTTCATATTTTACTTTGTAAATTTTTCCATTGAAATAAAAGCCCTTTAAATCTATATAATTATATGATAAAGTTCCTGTTTTGTCTAGAATTACTGTGTCAACATTACCCAAATCCTCTAATATATTTGGATTTTTGACAAATATATTTTCTCTTCTTAATTTATCTACACTAAGGGCATATATTAGTGTTAGGGCTGCAGGCAAACCTTCTGGAATTACAAGTACTCCAATTGCTACAACAAATATTAGCAATTGGTTTAATGGTAGTATATTAAATATATAAATATAAATTGCAGAAATTATCATTATTATAACTACAATTACAGTCATATAAACAGAGAACTTTTCTAATTCAATCTGTAATAAAGTTTTCTCTCTTTTCTCTTTTTCTAAATTCTTATATATACTTCCATAATAAGTATTGTTTCCTGTAGCTACAACAACTCCTTTGCAATAGCCTCTTACAATATGTGTTCCGAAAAAAAGCATATTTATTCTATCCTTTACCGGTGCATTTGTAGATACTATGTCTACTTTTTTTCTTACAGGATCGCTTTCTCCGGTCAATGCACTTTCATCAACTTCCAAATCTTTTTCCTCTATAATCCTAATGTCTGCAGGTACAAATTCTCCATACCTAAGTATTATTATGTCACCAGGCACAATTTCTGAAGCCTTTACATGTGTTATTGTCCCATTTCTTACAACCATTACATCTTTTTCTATGCTTTTCATCAAAGATTTTATTATTTTACTGTATCTTCTTTCATTTATTAGGTCAAAGATAATGTATAGTAATAGAAACATGAAAATAGCAATTCCATCTATAAACCCTTGAAAAATAAATGATATTATATCTGCAAATATAAATAATAATAAAAAAGGATTTTTTATAATTTCAATAATTTTAAATATTAATGATTCCTCTTTTAATTTTATTTCATTTTTTCCATATATTTTTAATCTATTTTTTACTTCTTCATCGGTTAGACCATTTAAAGATGTATTAAGTCTTCTTAATACTTCTTCGATCGGTAAAGAATGCCACATTATAACGAGTTATGGTCTGAGAATTTTATAAATATTTTATAAATAAAGAAGGTCATATTATTATTTTATGCTAGTTATAAATCTGAAAGCATATAAAGAAACAATAGGAAAAAAGGGATTGGAATTATTAGAAGCTGCAGAAAGGGTTGTTAGCGAATATGGAATAGAAATAGTTATTGCGCCACAGTTTACTGATATATATTTATTGTCTCAGAGAGCTAAAAGAGTTAAAATCTTTGCTCAACATATCGATCCAATAGAGTCTGGTGCATTTACTGGTCATATACTACCTGAAGCAGTCAAAGAGGCCGGTGCGGTCGGAACTTTGGTCAATCATTCTGAAAGACAATTAAAAATAAGTGAAATAGAAAAAATCATAGAGATAGCTAAAAAATTAGGATTAAAAACCATTGTATGTGCTAATGATAATTTAGTTGGTTCTGCTCTAGCAAAATTAGATCCAGATTATATAGCCATAGAGCCTCCAGAATTAATAGGTACTGGAATTTCGGTTTCTAAAGCAAAACCAGATATAATTGTAAACTCTGTAAGAATGATAAAGGAAGCAAATCCAAGAGTAAAATTATTAGTTGGAGCAGGAATAAGTAATAAAGATGATGTAAAAAGGGCAATTGAATTGGGTGCAGAAGGGGTTTTACTTGCATCTGCAGTAGCAAAAGCGCCTAATTTTTATGAAAAAATTAAAGAACTAGCTGAAGGCTTTAAGTAAATTTTCAAATTTTTCTTCTAGTATAGTACTCTTTTCTCCATACAATTTTTGATATATATATTCGGTAACAAATGGTATTATAGGATGCAAGAAGACTAGTATAGCTTTATAAACATTATATACTACCCATTTTGCAGTTTTATCACCATTTTTAATTCTTTCTTTAACCTTTTCTAGATACCCATTTGCAAATTCTTCCCATGTAAATTTTCTCCACATTTTAACATACTCATGATATTTAAATTCTTCTACAGATTTTTTACTATTAATCAATAAAAATGGTCTTACAAGTTGGTAGAGTATGTGTAAAATTAAGGGGAAGAGAAGCTGGAAGGATGTGTG
>JBMFJL010000035.1:0-6009 GCA_049973735.1 Nanopusillaceae archaeon | reverse complement strand
GGAATACAATCGCCAATTGTTGCAAATGGACAATCTCAACAAGCATCTTCTTCACCATCAGGATCAGTAACAGAATATTTAGATCAAGCTGGAGTATTCGTTGTATATAATTCACCATCTTCAGGAACACCATCATTAACAATCTATGTACCACAAACACCAGTCACATACAACTTAGCATTAGCACCAGTTGGAGCACAAGCACAAGAACAAACAATAACATTGGGTGTAGGACAAACTGTACCAGGAACAAGTTATGTTGTACAAGGTGTACAAGGATTATCATCACAAACAGTAACAACATATTCTGCACCAACAGCATTAATTGGTAAAGTAGTATTAGATACACAAGTATCACCAACAACACAAAACATAGTAGTAGTAGGTGGACCAGCAATTAACACATTAGCAGCTCAAGCTGTAATTAACTGGGTATCTGCAGAGAATTCAACACTAGGACAACAATTAGCACAAGTAGCAGCACAAAACGGAGGATACATATATGGATCACAATTACAACCAGTATTACAACAATTAGGAGTCAACTTTGGACCAGGTACAGCATTAGTATTCGTACCACCATCATCAAATGAAGTAGTAATATTTGGATGGGAAGGACCAGATACAACACAAGCAACACAACTATTCGCAACATATCTAACAACAGGATACAGTGCAAATGTATTTGATCAAGCAAGAGTAGTATTAGTAAATACACAACAAACAGTAAACGGACAACCAACAGCAACAAAAGTAGAGTAAATTGAATGAAAAAGTTAAAGAGCTTTTTTTAGATTTTTTACTTTTATTATTTTCTTTGGGTTTATTGATTTTTGCATATTGGTTATCAACTTTATAAAATAATTCATAGAATCCTAGAATAATGGATACTGGTCTTGAAGAAAATATAGCTAATTATATAAGAAAAATAATAAAGAATGATTTAAGACTTGATAAGAGAAGTTTGTTTGAATATAGGGAAATAAAGGCAATAAAAAATTATTCAAAAAATGCTGAAGGGTCATGTTATCTAGAATTGGGAAAAACTAAGGTTTTAGCTGGGGTTAAATTAGAGGTTTCTCAACCATTTCCAGATCAACCCGATCAAGGGATATTGGTAACAAATGTAGAAATATCTCCAGTATCGCATATAGATGTTGAGATTGGTCCATCCGAAGATTCTATAGAATATTCAAGGGTTGTGGATAGGATTATAAGAGAATCCAGGTTTATAAATTACAAAGATTTAGTGATAGAGCCTGGTAAATATGTATGGTCGATATTCTTAGATATATATGTATTAAATGATGATGGCAATATAGTAGATGCATCTGTCTTAGCATCAATAATTGCATTAAAAAACACATATTTTCCGAAACTAGAGAAAACAGAAAATGGATATAAAATAAATTATAAGGAAAAAACAAATAAAAGACTACCATTAAGTTCAAAAATACCATTTATGTTTACTTTTGCTAAAATAGATAATAAATTTATTCTAGATCCGACTAAATATGAAGAAGAAGCTTCAGATTTAATAATACATATAGGTATAACGGATGAAGTTAATGCATTACAGACAAGGGGTTCAGGATCAATATCCTTAGAAGAGTTTGACTTTTTGCTGTCAAAGTCATTTGAACTTAGGGAAAAATTATTGGAAAAAATTTCGTCAATTTAAAAATTAATAAAGGTTATTCATTAAAAAATTATAAATGACTAATGATATTTCTAGATTTGCTATAGCAAGATTGATAGGTGCAAGGGCATTACAAATCTCAATGGGAGCACCAATCCTAATCAAATTATCTAAAGAAGATTTAGAAAGACTAGATTATGATCCGTTAAAAATTGCAGAGTTGGAATATGAAAAGGGCGTCTTGCCTTTAAAAGTTATTTTTAAGAAAAAAAAGCTTTAATAATAAAATTTACTAACTTTTAGCCAGTCTTTTAGTCATTTTTGAACTCATTCTATATAATCTTCCTAATTTCATATTTATCTTTTGTAATTTTTTTTGAATTTTAGCAGCTTTTTTTGGATCTTTTGTTCTTTCTAACTCCTTTTCAAGTTTTACTTTTTCTCTTGATAATTTTTCTATTTCCATGTCTAACTTTTCTTCCCTCTTTAGGTCCTTTCTCCTAATCAAGCCCAAGAGACCTTTCATAAATTATAATAAAAATCTTGGACAATATAAAGATATGATAATCTACATTAATTAGCAATGATATTAACTATAATTTCTTCTTATCATCATATGAATTAAATCCGAATTCGGATTCGTATGCCTTAGCTTCTAACATAAGTTTGCGTAATTCACCATTTAATTTAGATAGTTCCTTAGCTAAAGCCTCTGCTTTCTTATAATCACCTCTTTTCATTGCATTTTCATATCTTATTTCTGTTTCTTTTATTTTTTTTCTTAAAATTTCTATCCTATGGTATATTGAAAGATCGTGAGGATCCTTTTTTCCCGAGGGGAGAAGACCTTTCATATTCACAAGTAACGATTTTGTTTAATATAAATATTGGGACCGCGGGGATTCGAACCCCGGACCTCCGCCTAGTCAGGGCGGCATCATACCCCTAGACTACGGTCCCTTAAAATTTAGATTTAAAATTATAAGTTATAAATTTTAGCCCATTTCTTCCAGAATTTTATCATATTCGTCTACTTTATGTGATATCTTTTTGAATCTATCCAATATTTTTCTCTTCCTTTTGAACAACTTTATAAACATAGAAAAATATTCCCTTGTAGCCTTATCGTATTCTTTAATAAGTCTCTTAAGTTCCCTATTATTAATTTCTCCAATCTTCGATGCATCAGTTATATTGGCTATAATTTCTAAGATATTATTTTCTAGTTCGCTTATTTCATTTACCAATGAATTTATTCTGTTGTAATCCTTCTCAATTTTCTTTTTTTCCTCATTTATGTCATTAATTGCCCTTACTATATTGTCATATATTTTCTCTATTTTCCTTTCCAATTTAATCTTTGCCTTATCAATTTTCCTTTCTTCACTATATCCTTTGTTTTTTTCCATAGATAAAAAAAGTATTTTGTTAATTAAAAATTTATCTAATTATGGAAAAATCATTGTAGCCTTTATTTTCAAAATTTTCAATACAAACCTTTTCAACTCTGGCTCTACTAGGTCCTATTCTACAAAGTTCAATGATTTTATTTATATTATGTTCATCTCCCTCAAACCATGCCTCTACCGTACCATCAGGATTATTTTTTACATAACCTTTAATTCCCAATTTTATTGCATTTTCGTATACAAATTTTCTAAAGCCAACACCCTGAACCTTCCCGTAAATTGTCAATTTAACAGCCATCATTACTATTACTTAAAAAATATTTCTTTAAAGAATATCACTTATGGTATATTACGGTATTAAAGGAAGATTTGTAAGTCATCAAAAAGAAAAAGACTTCACTCATATTTATGTTACAGAAATAGAATATTCGGGAGAACCAATAAAAAATTTAGGCGAACTAGAGAAAATATTATCTAAAATAGTAGAAAGTTTACCAAAGGGAGATGGACTTTTATCAATATACGTTCATGAAATAAACAGAAAATGGATTGGAAAGACGCATTTTATAATGTGTAGAGGAGATGATTATTTAATATGTGAATATTTTGTAAATAAAACATCGATTAAAAAATCTGGAATTATTAACGAGGGAATTGCTAAAATACAAGATTTTACTATTACAAGAGAATGTTTACCACAAAGATCAAGTTATCTAATATCTGGCGTGTATTTACCTTCAATTGATTGTCAATCATAATGAAAAACATATATATAAGAGATATCTTGAAAGATGAGCTTGTTGGAAAAGAAGTAAGTATAAAAGGTTGGGTTTATAGAATGAGAGACATGAAGGATAAAGTATTTTTTGTAATAAGAGATTCATCAGGAATAATCCAGGCTGTTGTTAAGAAAGATAATGTTAATGAAAATATATGGAATAATGCTGTAAAATTTCAAATTGAAGGATCTATAGAAGTAAAGGGAATTTTAAGAAAAGATGAAAGGGCGCCTGGGGGATATGAAATTGAAGTAACGGATCTAAAAGTATATGATTTTGGAAAACCATTTCCATTAAAGGGAGATGAAGATGTAGATACGATACAAAAGTATAGACATCTATGGATAAGGACAAGGTGGTTTACAAATGTATTAAAAATAAAACACAGTTTGCTAGTACATCTTAGGGACTGGTTCATAAAAGATGGGTGGTATGAGGTACATCCACCAATACTGGTAGGAAATGCTGCTGAAGATACAACAACATTATTTGAAGTGAATTATTTTGGGGAAAAGGCATATTTATCTCAATCTGCTCAACTATATCTAGAAGCATTAATATATTCATTAGAAAAAGTATATTCTTTAACTCCTTCATTTAGGGCAGAAATGTCTAGAACTAAGAGACATTTACATGAGTATTGGCACTTTGAAATTGAAGCAGCCTGGTATACAATGGAAGATTTAATAAAAATAACAGAAGAGGCGTTAAAATATTCTATAGAAAAAACTATGGAGGAAAGAAAAAGAGAATTCGAAGAATTAAAGTCAATAACTGGTAGGGATATATCTGAATTAAGAGAATTTGTGGAGAAAAAGTGGAAAGTAATGACATATAAAGAGGGAATAAAAAAATTACAAGATCTTGGAGTAAATATAAAATATGGAGATGATTTAGGATCTGATGAAGAGAGGATATTAACACAACAATTTGATGTACCCATATTCCTTACAAATTATCCAAGGGAAGTAAAGGCATTTTATATGTATGAAGTTGGAGATGGAACTGTAAAAAACTTCGATTTATTAGCACCAGAGGGATATGGAGAGATAATTGGAGGATCTGAAAGAGAGTGGAGATATGATATACTAGAAAGTAAAATAAAGGAATGGAAATTGGATAAATTAAAGGTAAAGGTAGGAAATGAAGAAATAAGCGCATATGAATGGTATGAAGATTTGAGAAAATATGGATCTATACCACACTCCGGCTGGGGCTTGGGACTGGAAAGGTTTACAAGATGGATATGTAAGTTGGATCATATAAGGGAAACATTGCCATTCCCAAGGCTAAGAGGTGGTTGGTTATATCCATAATATTTTTTCTATATATTGAACGAAAAATTAAAATATTCGTTCAGTCAATAGAACTAATATATGGATGAAAGAATATTAATAGAGAGAAAAGAAAAAATAGGAGATTTATATATGAAAAAGTTAAAGAACTATTAAATTATAGGCAAATAATAATTATAACTGGATTAAGAAGGGTAGGAAAAACAACATTAATTTTTCAACTAATAGAAGATCTATTAAAAAATATAGAACCAAAAAGAATATTATATTTTACATTTGATTTACATAATGTAGATATTTATGATCTATTAGATACATATACAAAGATAACTGGAATTGATTGGAGAAAAGAAAAGATATATGTTTTTTTAGATGAAATACAAAAATTAAAAGATTGGAGTTCAAAAATAAAAATTTTATATGATAATTTTCCAAATATAAAGTTTATTTTATCTGGATCAGCATCGTTAAATATTGAAAAAGATGCAAAAGAAAATCTTGCAGGTAGGTATTTTTTATTAGAATTACCTGTATTAACATTAAAAGAATTTTATGAAATGAAAAATGAAAAGATAATAGAAAATTTTAACATTGAGAAAAGAAACTTAGAATTATTATTTGAAGAATATATTAAAAAACCATTTCCAGAAATAATAAATTATACAGATGAAAAAGTAAAGGAATATATAAGGGAAATTGTTGTTTCAAAAATAATCTATAAAGATATTGAAATATTTGGAAAAATAAATATAGAAAATTTAACAAAAATATTGAATATATTTTTGAGAAATCCAGGAATGATATTAAATATAGATAATTTATCAAAAGATTTATCAATGGGAAAATCATCAATAGAAAAATATTTATATATTTTGCAATTTTCAAAA
>JBMFJL010000034.1:0-6038 GCA_049973735.1 Nanopusillaceae archaeon | reverse complement strand
CCGCGCCCTCCGCAAAGCCCCTATCGACGGCCCACACCGCCGCGCCGTGCGCCGCCTCTATGCGCGGGCCGGCGCCTCCGCAGATCATACACTCTAAACCCCCCGGCGCAGTCAAGAAAAACCAAACCACCCCAAACACTTGAATAACCAAATAACCTACTAACAAAAACAACCATTTATATTTATATCTGCAGGGTCTGGCAGAGAAAAAGGAATATTATATTTAAATTGGATTATAGTAACATTCGGATTTCCTTATGTAATAGAAATATAATAAAAAATACAAAAATTGTATTTATTTATCAATCTTCTAACATCCTCCTATTTCTTTGCAATATTGCTGCCATGCATCTTTATATAGCGAAAAGCGACTTTCAGTGAAATATGCTGGTATAGTATATTCCTTACCATTTATCTTTACCTGTATCACACTTATTGGTTCCAAACCACCTCCCATAGCATTCGCTACTGCTTGTAAATGTCTCCATTTTTGTATTGTTTTATCTTCTACCAATCCATTTACTATAGATGGTATAACTACTTTGATATTTCCAGTTTCGAATGCATATGCTGTTTGTGGTACATGTGAAGTTTGAACAAGTACATAACTCCAGTTAGTCCAATTATTATTCTTAACTAATAGAATTTCCGGATGACTTGGATATGTATATACATCTCCATTTTTTACCACGTACAGTACCGTAATATCGAATCCATCTCTAGCAAATAGATTTTTTACATCTTTCATCAATTTATCAGGATCTGTCGTCGTTGATTCATATTCTAATATATATTTTCCTATTGGTTGTCCATTTGGATTAAGCAATTCTGCTTCCAATTTTGTTTTTTCTCCATATTCAATAACTTTTTCTGGTTTAAATACTAGATATATGTAATCTGGTAGGTGATCTGCAGGTACTGGTTTTTCAACATACTGTGGTGCAAATGTTCTTAATGCATAATAACCTGCGATCGCAGCAGCTGCAGCAACTCCACCAATTATTGCAGCAACTTTTGGAGAAACCTTTCCTTCTAATATTAAGTATCCTGCCAAACCGGTTCCACCAGCAATTGCTGCTTTTATTGGTAATGGCAAAGAATTTTTAGCGGATGCTTTTATTATTGGTCCATATTCCCTTATTTTTTCAGTACCCTTTCTCAAATAACCTCCCAATTCTTTTGCTCCTTCTTCCAATTTATCAATTGCATTATCAAGTTTTAATTTTATATTATTCAAATAACTTCCAAACTTTTCTACATTTTCTTTCAATTTATCTATTCCATAACCAATTGTTGATCCTACCCTACTAAGATATGTATCTAAACTTTCTTTTAATTCTGCCCGACCCTTTTTTATACGTCCTACTACCTCATCTAGACTCATAAAATTATTTTTTAAAAAAATATTTAAAAGATTTATTATTAACTAAAAGTAACAGAATACATTTAAATTTATTAATTTACTCTTAGCATCTAAGATATACATTTACTATAGTTTTGCTAAGCTTACAAATTATCTACTTAAAATGGTGTATGATAAAAAATAACAGTATTTATTTTAGACTATCTTTATTTTATAATGATTTAATATTATTTTATTGTCATACTACATGGTTTAAATCCTACATTACTAAAGAATACTGGTAAATGATAAGTATTATCATCCATATCAACTTTAACTACTACTGGTCCATATAAATTATTTGTAATATCAAGAGCCATTACACGTAATATCATCAATTTTTGTATTACTTCATCCTCAATCAATTCATTTGACCTAGACGGTTTAATTACTTCAAATTTTCCAGTTTCAAATCCATATGTTATTTGGGGTATCCTTAAACTTGGTAAAATTATATAACTCCAGTTATCATTATCTTTAATTATTAATCTCTTTGAATTACATGGAGAAGTAAATATATTTTTATTTTCTAATGCAAATAGTACACTTGTCGTATTATATTTATCATATCCCCATCTGTCAAATAATTCTGCTACTTTTTTCATATAAGGTAGTATTTCTATTCCAGAATCCAATACTTTCTTATTTAAATTACCAGATTTCTCAAATTCCAATATATATTCTCCAATTACTTGTCCATTGATATCCAACAATCCTGCCCTTAATCCTGGATTTTTCCCACTTTTATAAATTTCTAAAGGTTTGAATACCAGATATTTATAATCAATTGGTATATGTTCTGCAGGTATGGGTTTTGTTTTTGATATCATATAATGAATTGCATTTGCAGTAATAAAAGTTGCTAAACCAGTATTTACTGCATAAAATGCTTCCGGATTTGTATAATATAATAAATAAAGTCCTGCGAAAACTATAGGTACACTTAATGGCTCTCTTTGTAAAACTTTTGATATATATTTTAATTCTGTTTCTTTAAATATACGATCTACATGACATAAAAATCTTTCTGTACTTCTATTTATTGTATAAAATCTTTTAGAAATTCCTGAATAGAATCTCGACTTTTTATCATATAGATTAAAGTTATTCTCAAGACTTTCTTTTATTCTACTAAAACTATTATATATATTTCCCAGAATTTTGTCTAATTCCATGAAATTATGTAGAATAAATTTAAGATTATTTTTGCACTAAAAACATAGCATGATCCTTATGATATGGCTCTAATCTTACTTCACTTATAACCTTTAATCCATGTTGCTCCAAAGACAATCTTACTTCTCTAAATATTTCCTTTGGATCTTTTGAAACATTAATAGATCTAGCCTTAACTGCTAGAAATCCATACCCACCATTCTTCAAATAATAGTCTATATTTTTAATGAAGATATCTACCTGATTTGGTTGTGCAACATCTTGATAAATTAAATCAACCTTAGGAACAATAAATAAATAATTTTCTGGTTTATTTGCATCAGATAATATACTAACTATATTTTTTCTTTTATATAAAATTGGTACAAGTTCCCTCAATATCCTTGGAGCAACATCTATACCATATATTAAACCTTTTTCTCCAATTATGTCTGAAATATGTGATGCTGTTGTACCTGCAGCAATTCCCAAATACAATACTTTATCTCCCTCATTTATTGGTATTTTTCCAATATTTTTCTTAATAGCAGCACCAAGTTTTGATTTATTTAAAACCCATTCTCTATATTCTTCTCCTTCATATTTTACCAATCTCTCCGTATAAACTTTCTGACCCTTAACTAAATTTTTAGTATATAACCTACCTTTTTCATCAACAAAAATTCTGCTATTTTCCTTTAATGGTTTTAACCTCATTTTTTATTTCTTAATTCTTCGAATCTTTTATCCAATTCTTCCTTCAACTTTTTGTATATTATTTTCTTTTTCAAGTCTGCTCTTGCCGCAATTGCAATCTTAGATGCTAAACTTCTAGCCATAGCACCTCTTTTATCTTCAGGTAACTTTTGCAAATATGGATGATTAAATATTACACCGTGTTTTGGTGGTTTTGTTTTCTTAGTTAAATGTAAAAATAATGCCTTTTCTGCACCTAAAACTTGTATAGTTGAAGATGGTAAAGATGCTAATTCTTTTAATCCACCTGCTAATGCAATTAGTCTGGCACCAATATTTGGAGTTGCAATTTCATAAAGATTTGGAGCATATTCTTTCATCAATTTATCTATATAATCTTCAACTTCCTTTCTTAATACATATAAATCATTTATTTTTTGAGCTATATCATTTAATAATTTAAAATCATCCTCATCAAATATTTTTCCACCCATTGTAATATCTATATCATTTTCCTTCATTATTTCCTCTCTTTTCTTATTTAATATTACCTTTAAGAATTTCTCATGATCTTCTATTTTTTGAGATATTTCTGGGAAATATAATTCATACCATTCTCTAAATCTTTCAACATACAAATTTATTGTTTTATTTAAATCATCCAAAAATCTAATTGCCTGTATTATTAATTCATCCTTTGTAACAGAATCTGATATTTGTTCCTTTAGTAAGTTTAAGAATAATTCTTTATCAATTTCCGAATCTTTTATTTTTTCTAGTGCCTTAGAAATCAACTTAATATCATCTATGTACTTATATCCTTCAAATTTTTGTCCTAAAAAAATTGAACCAGTATCTACATAATTTTTAACTTTTTCAGGTAGCTTATTATTCAAAATATCTTTATAATCGTTTAAGTCAAAATCTAACTTTTTAAATTCGTATTTATCTAAATTCTCATCAAATATATATAATCCGTCAAACCTTAATAATAAATATTTCATTTATTTATTATCTTTAACGATATTCTAAATCCTCTTGATGGAATTTTCATATTTATGAAATAGTTTTTAAAGAATCTCTCATCATTAGCTACATCTATGAATCTTCTATATATTCTTAACTGATATGTTTCATATATCTTTGTTCCTCTCTTTCCCAACGTTCTCATTGTTGGTATTCTAATAACCTTTGTCGGTAAATTAACAGGTCCTCTCTTTTCAATACCAAGTTGTTGTATAATTTTTAATAAATCATTAGTAAATTGATTCAATGTTTTCAAATCGGTACTCCACATCTTTATCCTTATCATCGACATAAACTCTATATCTTATGATTATATTTTTAAATTATTTTTTAATATTCTTTTAGAGCCCTAAATTATATTTTTATATAAAAGATTAGATTGTGAATAGTTAATATAGGATGATTTTTAATTATTAATAAAAATAAAAAATAATCCCAAAGATTTTCTATATTCTATTAACAGGTTCAATTTTCAATATATAAAATATTTTGTCCAATACTTCTTTTGTTAAATAAACTAAGAACAATCTATGTGGATACTTATCTTTATAATTTAATATTGGTACATTTTGGTAAAATTCGTTAAATGCTCTTACCAATTCAATTAAATATTTATACAATCTGTTTAATTCCAAATTTTCTTCTACCTCTAATAATTTATCTTTAAATTCAAATAATTTTAATATTAATCTTTCTTCATATTTATTTAATTCCTTTATTTCAAATTCTTTTGGTATATCCCAGTTTGCTTTTTCTAATAAAGAATTTATTCTTGCATAAGTATACAAAAAGTATATTGCATTACCTTCCTCAATATTCAGCATCTTATCAATATCAAAGTTTATCACCGTATTTTTATCATATTTCAACATTTCCAAACATATGAAGCTTTTAGTTATTTTCCTAGCGATATCCTCATCTTTAAACTTTTCATATACTATATTATACAACTTTTCATATAGATCATCTACATTTATATATAATCCCTTTCTTCCAGACATTCTAACCATATCCCCTTCAACCCCAAAAATTTTTGCAGTATTTCTATTTAACATAACCAGTTCATATCCATAATGTATATATTTTTTATTCTTATCCATCTCCTCAATTATTCTTTTTATTATTAATTGCTCTGCTGTCTGTTCTTTTCCAATTACATTTATAGATAAATCGCACTGCTCAAATATCTTATCTCCATCTGGTTTAATTTCATAAATATATTTCTTATTAGGTTGTAAAATGCTTTCCTTAAATCTTAATGTATTTTCAATCAATCCTACCTTCCAAAATGCATATGCTATATCTTTTGCCAAATATGTTGCAGTACCATCCTTTCTTATTATATATTTTTTATCAGAACCATATGCCTTTTCTAGATCCTTCCATCTACTCAAATCAATATAATATGATTTTTCCTCACCAGGCTTAACTATGCCTTTTTCCCTAAGGATATTAAATACTCTATTAAAAAGATTGTATTTTAATATATCGGACTCTCTAATTATTATGTCATAATAAATATCAAAGTTCCACAAGGTCTTTAATTGTTCTAACAATATTTTGTCTGATATTTCCTTAGATAATTCATATATTTCATTATTTCCTTTTTCTATCATATATATTACTTTTTGTTTATATTTCTCTAGCTCTGGTATTATTTCGTATAATTTATTTACTACTACATAGACAAAATCTCCATAATAATGATCTATTTTCTTTGGAATCTTGTATCCATATATTTTTTCTAAACTTTTCATTC
>JBMFJL010000033.1:0-6219 GCA_049973735.1 Nanopusillaceae archaeon | reverse complement strand
ACCTGAACCGACCCCCTTTGGCCACTCGGGCACGGGTCCATAAATAGTATTATATTTCAAAAATTAATTATATTTTTATGATAAGAACTTTGTACATAGACTTAGATAAAAAATTAATAAAAAATGAATTAATAGATAAAAAAACAATAGAATATGCTGTAGAAATACACAAAAAAGTATATAAAACATATGAAAAGAATCCATATGAAAATAATATAACAATTTTTTCAGTAGGACATATGAAAAATAAATCTGAAATTAATTCCTTAATAATTTACAGATCTCCAATTACAGGCTCTTTGGATATCAATTTAACATCATTTGGAAGATATATAAAAGAGACTGGTAATGATTTGATAATTATTAAAGGTAGGTCTGACAAAAAATATTTTTTGATTATAGAAAATGACAATGTAGTTTTTTTAGAAGATAATATAGAAGAAGATATTTTTAATAAAGAAAAGAATTTATATAATACATTAAAAGATATTTACGGAAATAAAGATTTTATAATATTATTAACAGGTTTGGGATCAAAATATACCATATATGGTAATTTAATAATATTTGAAAACAATAAGATCAAAGCTACAAAAGGCGGGATTGGATCGGTGCTATATAATTATCATAACATCACTGGTTTATCTATAGGAGGAGATAATAAAATTGAATTCAAAGGTATATTTGTTGAAGATAACAATAAAATTCCTTTTCATGAATCTTTGAAAGATGTATATAAACTCGCACTAGACAAGCTCCCTATTCTAAATTTTAAAAATATATATATTGAAGAACAAGAAAATAAAAAATTCTTTGAAAATTATATTTATCCATTAATAGATAATCTAAAGGGTAATTATCCATATGAACCCTTTAATATGCTAGGACCTTTCATAGGAATCTTTGATGAAAAATTAATAGCAGATCTATTACATGATGTAAATAAATATGGTATAGATGCAGTTTATATTGGATATATCCTAGGATTAGTTTTAGAGGGATTATACCTAGAAAAAATAGAAATAAAAGAGTTTGGCAAATCCAAATTTGATTTCAAAGATGTCGATTCTGAGATTAATTATAATATTGCAAAATTTTTAATTGAAAAAATTGCTTATCAAGAGTTATCAATATTTGGAAAGAATATAAGATATATTGCTAATACGCTAAATCTTCAAGATATAGCATTTTATATTCCATTAGGAACTGAGTATTCTGCCACAATAAATCCTTATATTTCTCTCGGTTTGATTTTACCAAACATAATATATGATAAATATTTTTCTGATCATTTGATGAATCCCATGAATCCGAAAGATTATGCTTCACTAAACTTTGGTAAACTTGAATCTACCTTAGAAATAAATAATGTAGAAAATAAAGAGATAACAATTGAACATGATATTAGAAGGGAAAACTTTATATTAAATTTATTCGAGTATATTGAATTATCTAATTCTTTACCAGATGTTTCATATCCTAAGAGGATCATAGACATGTATTATTATATTTCGAAAAAGTACAATATTAACTATCGATTTGAAGATTATTTTGCAGAATATTTCAATAAATATAAGGAATTAATATACTATAAAAAAGCCCCCGTAGTGTAGCCAGGACAACATTCCGGGCTTCGGTCCTGGAGATCCGGGGTTCGAATCCCCGCGGGGGCATTTAAGTTTAAAGATTTAATTATATTTATTATTAAATGATAAATACTACTAATTATGGTGATATAGCAAAATATATTGCTGAGAGATTCGATGTAAATGATAAAAAATTTTTTGATGGATTTAGAATATTGCAAAAATATATAAATAATAATAAAGTTAAAGTATTTGCCCATAACTTAACAGAATTGTTAAAAAATATGGAACTTGACTGTACTCAAGAATTTGATGATCTAAAAGAGTTTGATTGCATAGTTAAAAGGTTTTATTCATATTTAGACTTAAGGAATTATATATCAATCATTGAAAATTTTAATGATAATGTAATAAAACAACTCCCAGATAATTTGAATAGTATAATAAAATACAACAGACAGTTGAGAATAAATCTAAAAGAGTTTATTAAACATGATGGATTAGACTATGCCATACTATCCACTATAATAAGAAATTTAAGATCAATTATATTTCCAGATATTACAGTATCTACTCAAAAAACAGATATTTTATATGAAGAAAAAGATTTGAGCAATATTAATTTAATTAATGTATATCATACAATTAAAAATTTATTTGAAGATGAAGATAGTATTAAAAGATTAAGAAATATTTATAATTTATCGGATTTCGATTATGATTTAAGAGAAAATATTATATTTTATCATATATCAAAGTTTTTACTTACAAAAGCCCCACATTTATTATTTTACTACATTAATATAATGGAAAATCTTCTTTACATGTATAATAAAAATTATGATAAAGTCAATGAAAAAGAATTTTCTGGATACGTTTCTACAGTAATCTCATTTATTGGAACATTATTTGAAACTTTTTCTCAAGAATATGAAGATACAGATTATTATAAAAGATTTATATTAAAACTTGATACATATATCTCAGAAAATAAAGATAGTGAAAATTTGCTATTATTCATAAAAAGATTTGCAATAACAATTAGAAATAAAGGTTATAATATTGACAAGATTCTAAAAGAAATGAACAGATTTTTATATTAATTTTTATTTTTTTCTTATTGCTGCTATATAAAATCCTTCTGTATCATTATCCCAAGGCCATAGTCTAATAGTATGCTTTATCTCATCTTCATGTTCTATTTTCATATTTTCATATTCGAATATTAATTCAGATTTCTTTAGATTTGGTATATCTACTTTTTCTACAACTGCATTTTCCCTTTTAGATAACAAATAATCTACTACAAATTCGTTTTCAAGCGGTTCTACAGAACATGTAGAATATACAAGCAAACCACCTTCTTTCAAAGAATCGAATGCAGACAAAATTAATTGTTTCTGCAAATTACTTAATCTTTTTATTGTGTTTTCATTAAACATGTGAACTGTCTTATAGGATTTTCTTATAGCACCAGTACCAGAACATGGGGCATCTAACAATATTTTATCAAATTTCAAGTTCAATTTATTTATCTTTCTGCCGTCCATCATTGTTATTATTGTATTTAAAACACCTTGCCTCTGTAAATTTTCCCCCAATGCCTTTATCCTATATATATCAACATCATTAGCTATAATTAATCCCTCATTTTCCATATGCATAGCAATTTGAGTTGTCTTTGATCCTGGAGCAGCAGCTAGATCTAAAATTAAATCATCCTTACTTGGATTTAATACTATTGGTGGAATCATAGATGCTGCCTCTTGTGGATAATAATATCCTAATTGAAACTCTACAGTATTTCCTATATCTCTTCTTTCTCCCTTAACCCAAAAACCATATTTATAGAAGGGTATCCTTTCAATTTCCCACCCATATTCTTTTATTCTAGATAATACTTCTTTTGCAGAAATATTTAATCTAAATGGATTTTGCTTCAGATGGTATAAATTATCTATCTTTTCAGAAAGTTCTTTCAATTCTTTTTCTTTTAAATGATCTTGCTTATCTAACAAAATATCTTTTAAATTTTCAAAATTAATATCATCTTTTATCTTTATCGTATTTATTCTTATAGATTTTTTTAGTATTTTAAATGACCATTCCAAGAATAATTCATACTTATCTCTTAATAATTTTTTATAATGTTCCTCAAAACTTTGTTTAATGATCATCAGCAGCGGCGAACATCATCATATCTCAGAAGCGTAATGCATCATCACAAAAATAAAATATTATTTTTTATTTTTATATCTTTCTACTGCCTCCTTTACTATTTTAAATGCTTCCTCCTTATTTCTGAATTCTTTTACCTTTACAAACTTTCCTGGCTCTAATTCTTTATAATGTTCGAAGAAATGCTTTATTTGATTCAATATAGATTCTGGTAAGTCTTTTATATCTTTTACATTTGAAAATCTTGGATCTATCTTATCATGTGGTACTGCAATTATTTTTCTATCAATCCCCTCTTCATCTTCAGTTATTAATACTCCTATTGGTCTTGCTCTAAGAACTGTACCTGGTAGGAATACATCATAGGATACGACCAGTACATCCAATGGATCTCCATCCTCTTCTAAAGTCTCTGGAATAAATCCGTAATTAAATGGATAAAACATTGCTGTATACAAAATTCTGTCTATTTTTATTACCTTATCTTCTTCGTCATATTCATATTTTATATTGCTTCCCTTTGGTATCTCTATGAATACATATATATCTTCTGGTGGGTTCTTTCCTGCTTTCATTGTATATTTCTTATAGTATTGTTTTTTAAATGTTCTCTTTAAATATTAATATAATGGGTAGAATTCTTCATGGTAAATTCAGAAGAGAAGCAGATAAAATATTTGAAAAATATGGTAACTTATTTAGCACAGACTATAAGAAAAATGTAAAGATCTTGGAAGTTGTTGCTGACATCCCATCAAAGAGACTTAGAAATATGATAGCAGGATATATTACAAGAAAAGTTAAAAGATTGTCACTTTACTCATGATGGCAGAACAAGGTATCATCTACGTAGGAAACAAACCATTTATGAACTACGTAACAGCAGTAGTAATGCAATTTACTAGCCAAGATGCAAAGGAAGTTGTAATAAAGGCAAGGGGAAGATATATCTCAAGAGCTGTAGATGTAGCAGAGGTTGTAAGAAAAAAATTCCTAGCTGGCCAGGTAGATATAAAGTCTATAAAAACAGATTCTGAAGAAAGGGCTGTAGATCAGAGTGGAAGAAAGAGAAGAGTATCTACAATAGAAATAGTTCTCGCAAAAGTGGAATAACATATAACAGAAAAACTTTTCTTTTTTATTTTTATATTTTATTATTATAGCGGGGTAGGGCAGCCTGGAGTGCCCGGGGGGCTCATAACCCCCAGGTCCCCGGTTCAAATCCGGGCCCCGCTAATAAAAATAGAAAATTAAGATACTTTATCTAAATTTTTAAATTTTCTATAAAAAATTAATCTTATGTTAGAAACAACTTATTTAATATTGTGGATTATATTTACTATATCTTTAGGTTATGTATATTTAAATATTTTAAAAATGGTAGATGTAAAAAATTTGTTCAATGAAAAAAATAAATTTATTTTAATTAAAAATGTTTCATTATTATTTTTTCCGTTTATATTTCTAATTTCTTATGCTTTGTATTATTATACAAATCTTAACTTTTTATTATATGTTTTTTCAATATTTTACATTATTTTATTCTATTTTTCAGATATAAAAATTTATCCAGAATTTATATTCTTACCTTTAATATTCTATTATAATCCATTCTTATTTTATTCATCATTGTTCTTTGTTATAATTTCTAAAAAAGAAGATTATAATGGAATTCTTGTAGGTTTTATTTTTTACACATTTTTATTTTTATCAAATATATTTACTGCATATGAAATACTAGTATTCCTTATACCATATTTTGTTTTAGTTTTAATAACATATTTATTAGAAAAAGATATGAGAAATTTAATGGAAAAATATTCCACATTGTTTATAATTCCTTTAATATTTTATATTATGAAATTTTTACCTTCATTATATCAACTTGCATTGGTAATTCTTTCTATAATTTTAACAAGAATATTTAAATGGGATTATAGGATATTTTTAATATTTTCAATTTATTTCTTAATCTTAGCTGGTGTTTTATATGAATTTAATTTTACATCATTTGCAGATCTATTAGGATATATAATGTATTGGGGATTAATAATAACAATTGTTGATGCAGTAATTGAATCTATCAAAGAAAAAGAAACTAAATCTTCTCAATAATAATATAAGGCATAACTCCGTTTGGAGGATATGCTCTAGCAATTACCCATTGAATATATTGAAGACTACCAGCGTCAGCACGCATACTTATTCCTAGAGTTGGATATTGAAATGGGTTATAATTTAGATTAGAATAAGTATAATTATTATAATTTACTGTATAAGTATTCAATAATGTTAAAGGTACCCAAACTTGATTTGAATTATAAATATAATATCCTGTTTGTGCATACGTAGAGTTTACCAACAAATATGAATATATAGTACCTCCAGATGTTGGAAAAGAAGTATAATTTAATAGAGAATTTGTGAGTGCTGATTTTAGAAATGTGCTAGGGCC
>JBMFJL010000032.1:0-6413 GCA_049973735.1 Nanopusillaceae archaeon | reverse complement strand
ATAAATATGGTCAACTAGGAGATGGTACATATTTTACAGATAGATATACTCCAGTAACAGTCCAAGGAATATCTAATGTTATAGCTATAGCCACAGGTGAAGAACATACATGTGCGGTATTTTCAGACAAAACTGTAAAATGTTGGGGATATAATGGATTTGGTCAACTAGGAGATGGTGCAGATATATCCAAATCTACTCCAGTAACAGTTGTTAATTTAAATCTATTTAAATAAACTTTTTTATTCTAAATTTTTTATTCTAAAAAATTATTTTTAATTTTTGATATTTTTTTACTAATTCTATTCTTATAACAACTATTATGAAAAATAAATAATATAATTTTTTCAGAATTATCAGGGTTTTTCTTACTGTCTAGGATGTATGATAATAGAAAACAAAAAGAAAATAATAAAACAAATAAAATATCGTGGTTTATATGATATTGTTAAAGAAAAAAATATATAGATAGATATACCTATTTTAAGCTGATTTTGATGAAAAAAATGTAGAAAAAATATAAATATTATCTTTTAATTCAGAACCAATAATTTAGTCTTTCTTAGTCCCTTATACATTATGTATTCTAGCTCCAACTTCCCAATTTTCTACTTTTAAAATAACATTTAAGGTTTACAGTAAGGTTAAAAAGTGTTACTAAGATTTAGCAAAAAGTAATAAAAATAGAAGAAACAATATAGAAATATCTATGAGATTATGGTCTATACACCCAAAATATTTGGATAAATCTGGATTATTGGGATTGTGGAGGGAATCTCTATTAGCACAAAAAGTATTGGAAGGAAAAACGAAAGGATATAGAAATCATCCACAATTAATCAGATTTAAGAAAACGGAAGATCCTTTATTATATATTGGAACATACTTATACCATGTATATTTAGAAGGAATTAGAAGGGGATATAGATTTAACAAAAATAAAATAATAAAATATAATTTAAGTTTAAAATTGCCTGTAACAGAAGGACAAATTAAATACGAATTTAATCATTTATTAAACAAGTTGAAGATAAGGGATCCGAAAAAGTATGAAGAAATAAAAGATATAGAAAACATAGAACCGCATCCTCTATTTTATATAATTAATGGAGATATTGAACCTTGGGAAAAAATCAAAGATTAGTAAATCTTTATTTTATTTATAATTTAAGTACCCAATGAACTATATTTTTCTATATAGTTTAGCAATTCTTCTTCTTTTTCTATATCAATCTTTCCAATACTTTTTCCCTTTGAAAATGAATAAATATATATAGATCTGACAAATTTCTCTATCTTATCGATGTCAATATTATTATATAAACTATTTGTAATAGCTTGAAGAACTTTTTCTATAATTTTATCGCTTTTAGAATATTTAGCTATGTTTCTTATATATCTAGTCAATTCTTCTAGCTTATAAATATCCAATTTAGAAATATTTTCTGAACCATATTTTAATATTAAGTTATAATATTGTATTAGATTTCTTGCAGTCTCTTCATTCTTGACTAAATTAAGTGTACTATAAATGTTATTCAAAATATTTCTGATGGTAATAGATAGTTTATATAAATCATTTTCGTTATTTTCACCAAATATTTTTCCTAATCTTTTTAAGTTCTTTGTAGCATTCCTTCTATATATATTAACAATGTTATGCAAGATATCCAAAACTGGTTCCTTTTCTTTTATCAAATTATATATTTTTGTTAATGTATGTTCTAAATTATGTCTAAGTAAATTATCCAATTTCTTTATCTCATCATCCAATGTAGAATATGCATTTAGCATATAATAAAAGTTGTAAATAAATTTAAAACCTTATGGCATATTTTTTATGATTTCATTTAAAATATTATATACTTTTACTAAAGTACTTATATTATTTTTTTCGGGTATGAAATTCTCTATTATTTCTTCCAGCGATACAAAATTTTTAGATGATATTTCATATATTTTATTATTTTCTTGAACTTTTAGATATCCTTCGTTGTTTTTTGTGTAGAATTCTAATATTTTAGTTAGTTTTAATGAACCTATGCAAATGTCTGTATTTTTAATTCTATATTTTTTATCACAATCTATATGTTTTTTAATAATTCCAATAGTATTTGTATATTCATGCTTGCAATCTTTATCACATTTTGGGAGTTTATTAAGTATGATATAATTTTTTGTAAATATATAAAGTTCCATTTTATCTTTATTATTTGCTATCTTTATTTCTTCTATAAATTCTCCATTATCTTTATGTAGACTTTCTTTATATATTTGATATTTTTCGGTCATAAATATCTTTATTTTACTTTTTTCAAGGTCAATAATATTTTTTAGACTATATAAAAAGTTATCCAGGTTAGAAAAACAAAGATCTATACTTTTTTCATTTCTTTCTTTATATTTTATATACATGCATAGTTTGACATCCATTTATTAAAAATAAATTATAGAAAAAGTTATTTAATAATATTTTAATACCAGATATTTTACCTTCACAACATAATATACTTATTACCCTCTGTATTTTGTTCTATCCATTTAATAATAATTTTTCTTACTATATCAATTAAATCATCAGTCTTGTCTATCGAATACATCGAATATTCCAATTCTTCTTTCATATATTTTAAAAATTTCCTAATATCCTCTGTCCCGACTTCAGCATCTTTATTCATATACATTTTAGATAACTTACTTAACAATTCTTTTGGTTTTCTTATTCCTAAATAACCGATATTAGCGATATATTTTCCTTCGGGAGCATAGGTAATATATTCTAAATCTTCTCTATTCAATTCTATAATAGCATAAGGTGTAAGTTCTTTTCCCAGTTTTCCAATATATTCTACAGAAGATTTTAGGTAATATATATCTGATGGCTCGCCACCAGGTTCATGGTAAAGACTCTTTAGGAAAAAATGTGATCTTGCATATTCATCTATTTTTGGAGTTTTTACAACTAAAATAACATTATCCGCATTATTTTTTATTATGCTATTTCTATCTACAGTTTCTTTAATATATCCAAAAGTAATATCTCCTTTTCTCTTTACCTCATTATTTTTGCTGTAATAATGATTATTCCTGATTAGATCATCAAGTGTAAGGCTTATAACCATTTAATAGTAATAACATAGAAATATTTATAAACTTTTGTCTTCGCTCTTAATAATATTTTAACTTAACAGTTCCAAGGTTTTTAATAATATTTAGATAAATACTTAAAAATAAAAAAATATACAATGTAAATAATTTATACTTAGCTAAAAATGGTCAAAAATAAAGATCAGTTTATTAAAATTTTTTCTACCATGTTTATTAAATCATCAATGCCTAATTTTCCAATTTCTTTAAATTTTCCATCTTCGCTAGAGTAAACAGCATAAGAATCTCCGATATTGTAAGCTCTTATAGAGAATCTTCCAGGTACTTCAATTAAAACATATTTTGGATTTTTTCCGATTATTTCATCAATTAGATTTTCCGTTTCTTCATTTAAACGAAATATAGAATAACTTTCTTTCTCTGTTGCTATTAGATAATTATTACTACCTGGGATATTTAAAGTATATGCAGTTTTTATATTTATTTTTCCATCTTTTATACTTTTTTCTGGATTTTTTCTATATTTTAAAGATAAAATGGATTGACTATTTTCTACAATGTTTTTAAGATATTTACAATCTATGTCAAAATTTGTTTCAGAAATCTTTTTTAACAAGGTGGTTAATTCTTCAGTAGATAAATAGTACATATGATTAATACCAGATCCACATTTTATTGATATAACGTAGTATCTGTTTTTTGTTTCAATTGTTTTTAATTTTAAATTGGATAAAGTAATATCAAGATTTAAATTATAAGTTTTATAAATATCAATACCATTAACATATGGTTTTAATATTTTAGAAGAAAGGGCCTTTGATCCAACCATCTTTAATTCTTCTTCTTTTTGCCAGTTTTTATTTTCTATTACATAGCTTAGACTCAAAGATATCGGTTCATATTTCATAAAATTCATAAGATACTTGTGAACTTATAAATATTATCTAGTGGTAGTGATATTAAATGTCATACTGTTTTAATATATAGTACTCCTGAGGTGGTGTGAGTCTAGAATATGAACAAATAGTTTCTATTCTCTTCCATATTTTTGGATGTGTTGGTAAATCAGAGTTAAATAGCATCAATTTTGTAGTTTCTGGTAAATTTTCAGAGGCTAATAATTTATCTATTGGTATAGATTTAAGTTTCTTTTTATGTTCTATTAATTCCTTTAAAATATCAAAGAAACCTATTTTCTTCCCTACTACTTGTTTTTTATAGTTATTTACTTTTCCTTCTTTTATTATAAGCAAACCTGCTTTAGATAAGACTTTAACTAGCCCTTCAGGATATTTTGTAACATATGAACTTTGCAAATCTGCTAGTAATTCTCTATCTTGAGATAATTCACTTGCTAGTTTTCTAAATTTACTTAGAGAATATGTATGCCCTAAAATACCTACAAACATTGCGATGTTGGCAATTATAATATTTGTCAAGGATTTTTCTTTTCTTTTCCCACTAACAAAATGATATAACATTTTATTTGCTATATCTTTTCCTATATTCTTTTCATCAGATGGTTTTGATAAGAAACCATAGTCTGCAAGTATATAAGGTATAATTGTCATTAATACCCAGGATAGTAATATAGATAAACTGTTTGATATACCTACTTCAGTCATAATTTTTGTATCTTTGTTATAAACATGGGCGAATTCATGTCCAGCTAAACTTTGTAATTCATAATAGTCAAGGTTATTTATTGCACCGGAAGTAATGCCAAAATATATATAATTATCATCTTCTGCTACGAAAGCATTTATTTCCGTCCAAGGTAGTATATATACTTTAACTTTATATTCGGGTATACCAAATGCTATACCTACAGTTTTGATAATTCTTTCTGCTTGCTTCTCTTGGTCAGTAGTAGGTTCCTTAGCTAGTAATATATTTTTTATAAATAAACCTATATTCTGTTTTATTTCTTTTTCGGTATTTTTTAATAATGGATAATAAACTATAAAACTAACAAGAACAGTAATTAAGATAAAATAAATAAAACTTAAAAGGGTAGGAATTATTATCCATCCTAATATAAGATTATTAGGGAATAATTTTATTCCAGGATCATTTATTAACATATTGAAAATGCTTGGATTTTCAAGAACAAAATATACAATTGTATATCTTGTTAAAAATAGAAATATAACATATAAAACTGCATAGATTATTAAATATTCTGCTACATCCGACCATGAAATATTGTTAATACCTTTTTTTAACGTTGAGTTAAATATTATCACAGACAGTGTTATTGAGGCAAGTATAATTGCTGAGAAGTATGGTACAAAAAATATAGCATATTGAAAGTATACTAATGAGAATAAAAAATATAATATTGAGGAAAAAATTACTGATATTAAAATTGGAGTTAATATTAGAGTATTTTTCAATTGATTAGATATCTTCTGTAACTTATCTCTATATTGAAATATATTTGTATATTGCATAATTCAAAAAAATTTTAAAATTGAAGTCCTGCAGTAAGCTCTCCACTTTCAATTCTTCTCATAGCTTCTTCTCTTCCTTTATATTCGAAGTATTCTTTTCTCTTTTTGTGCAATATCATTGCAGCAATAGACCATGGGAATGTTTGTATTGCTGTATTGTACATTTTTGCTGCATCATTATAGTACTTTTCAGCATTTGCTATTTTATCTATCGATACTCTTATATCATTCCATAATTCTCTAAATTGTGGTAAAGACTGTAATTGGGGCCATACTGGCCAGCTTGGTAATTGTAGAACAATTGGATATAGGGTTGCAAAGAATCCCGCCGCAGCTCTTACCTTTTCATCATGTCCTGAGGAAGGATTATTGTAAACCTGGAAAAGATTTGCATAAGCGCTAGATATTGAATTAACTATCGGAATCAATAATTTTTGTTCAGCTCCAACAGCTCCTTTTAATACATTTACCAGATTTGGTATTAAAGATGCCGTTCTTTTAATTTCAATATCTATATCACTCCATGCTTTATCTGCTTCCTGTTCTAGTTTTACTATCTTATTGTTGCCTAATATTATGAGAATCACAAAAATTACCACTATTAATACAACAATTAGAACAACTAAAAGCACAGTATCCATATAGATAGATAAATTGTCTGTAATTTATAAATATTATGATTATTCTTGATCAGTAACTATTACTTATTTATTAATAAACAGTTAGGCAAAATTTTATCATTATACAAATTAACTGATAATCTTGAGTTCAACATGTTTTATTAATATTGCATACTCAATTATATTTATGACTAAACTAGGTATTTATGGTACTGTTTATAATTCTGCAGAA
>JBMFJL010000031.1:0-6581 GCA_049973735.1 Nanopusillaceae archaeon | reverse complement strand
ATCCCAATCCACCTGCAGGAGGCATTCCATACATTAATGCTTCTACAAAATCTTGATCATATAAATGTGCTTCTTCAAATCCCAATTCTCTCATTCTAGCCTGTTCCAATAATAATTTATTCTGTAATATCGGATCATTTAATTCTGAATATATATTTGCAATTTCAACTCCTAGAATATATCCCTCAGCTCTTTCAACTAGTGATGGATCTTTTCTACTCAATTTACACAGTGGAGTAGATTCTTTTGGATGCTCGATTATATATGTTGGTTCTATCAATTTATCTTCAACCAATTCTTCAAATAATGCAGTAATCGCTAATCCCCTATTAAATTCTTTTAATTCAAATTTTACATTATATTTTATTAATAGCTCTTTTATCTCTTCATCAGATAATTTATCCACATCAATACCAGCATATTCTTTCAATGCATCTTTCATTGTTATTCTTTTCCAGGGTGGTTTCAAAGATATCTTTTGTCCATTATATTCAATATAATCCTTTCCAATTGCATCCTTAGCAATACCATATACTAAATTTTCAACTAATTCCATCATTTTGTCCCTATTTGCATATGCCTCATATGCTTCTAACATTGTAAATTCAGGATTGTGTGTAGTATCTATTGATTCGTTTCTAAAATCTACTGCAATTTCAAATACTTTGTTAAATCCTCCAACCATATATCTTTTCAAATACAATTCTGGTGCAATTCTTAAATACCAGTTTTCTTTTAGATCATTTACATATGTAATAAATGGTTTTGCATTTGCTCCGCCATATATTGGTTGTAATATTGGAGTTTGTACTTCAATATATCCCCTATCTTCAAAGAATTTTCTAATATAACTTATAACTTTAGATCTTATTTTAAATATTTCCAATACTCTGCTATTCATTATCATATCTAAATATCTTTTTCTATACCTTTCTTCCACATCACTAAATCCGTACCATTGGTCTGGTAGAGATATTAGCGCTTTAGTTAATATTATCCATTCTTCTGCAAATACAGATAATTCTCCAGCTTTTGTTCTTCCAACTTTTCCATAAAATCCTACTATATCACCTCTTTGAATAAAATTATATGCATCTTCATAATTTTTTGTAATATCTTTTTTTATTACTACTTGTATCTTATATCCTTCCTCTTTTAGATCATAAAAAACTATTCCACCATGTTTTCTTATTGAATATATCCTTCCAGCGATTTTTACATACTTATCAATAAACTTATCAGGATTTTCTATTATTTCTTTAACATCATTTGACTTATCAAACTCATATGGATATGGATTATAGCCTTTATTTTTCATTTCATTTAAAACTTTTAATCTATCGCTTATATCTATTTCTAAACCCCTTATTGTTTCATTCATAAATCTATGAATTTTTAAATATCTTTAAAAACTAAATCATAATAATGGACCTAAACTATGGTAGCATATTCGTTACAATGTTAATTATACTGGGAACACTACCAAATATATTTATATTTGAGTCTATATTTGATTCATTCGACATAGAAAAGGAAAAAAGAAAATACGCAATTAACAAAGCATATCTTATAGCATATTTAGTGTGGTTTATAATATTTTTAGGCGGTACTCCTTTTTTAAACATCATGGGAATTGATCTAGATGCATTTAGAATTGCTGGTGGCATATTTTTATTTTATATTGCATTTGAAATATTAACAAAAGATATTCCCTCTCATATAAATATAAAAGATAAGAATGGTAATGAAGTTGAAAATATAATAGTAACTCCATTGGCAATACCATTAATAACTGGTCCTGGTGTTATTACAACAACCCTCATCTATACATCCCAAAAATTAAATATGCTTTATCTATTCTTGTCAATGTCCTCAGCATTTCTAGTTTCTTATCTAATAATCTATTTTGGCAGAACCATATTAGAAAAATTCGGAAAAAAGAATCTAATTATATTAAATAGATTGGCAGCTCTGATATTGCTAAGTATATCTGTTCAAATTGTAATTGGCGGTATAACTAAAATAATAGGATGGTAACATGATATTAATACACAGGAAAACTGGAAAAGTATTTTATATAGAAGATGTTAATAGGGATTTTCATACAAATTTTGGAGTAATAAGAAAAGAAGATCTAAATAAAAGCAATGAAAAAATTATAAAATCCCATTTAGGAGAAGAATTTTTAATATTAGATGATAATTTTAATGATTTAATAAAATATTTAAAAAGAGGGCCACAATCTACCCATCAAAAAGATATAGGATTGTTAATATCATTAGTTGGGATTGAAAAAGGTTGGAAAATAGTAGAAGGAGGTACTGGATCTGGTATTTTAACTTCATACTTAGCGAATTTAGTTAAACCAGATGGTAGAGTATATTCTTATGAGAAAAGAAAAGATTTTTATGAAATAGCTAAAAAAAATTTAGAAAAGATTGGATTAATAGAATTTGTTGATTTAAAATTAAAAGATATAACTGAAGGAATTGAAGAAAAAAATGTAGATTTAATAGTACTAGATATAGCTGAGCCAGAAAAAGTTTTAGAAAGTGCATATAATGCTTTAAAATTCGGAGGATACTTGGTTATATTTTTACCGAACATAACATCAGTACTTAGAGTTTTAGAAAAAAACAATCTATTTTATTTTGAAGGAATGTATGAAAATATTGTCAGAAAATGGAAGTATGAAAAAAATAAAGTATTAAGACCAATAAACTTTCAATTAGTCCATACAGAATTTTTATTACTATTTAGGAAAATATAATAAAATATGAGAAAATTTAAAAAATTGGTATTTGGACCTGCAGGTGTACCTTTATCTTCCCCCAAGCGAGATACATTCAGCGGATTAGTGTACACTTATGAGGAATTAAAATTAGAAGGAATGGAGTTAGAGTTTACATATGGAGTAAAATTAAAAGAAGAAGTTGCAGAAAAAATAAAAGAATATATCAAAGATAAAGAGTTTGTATTGACTGCACATGCTCCTTATTATATAAATCTTAATAGTGAAGGATCAAAATTTGAAAAATCTATAAATATGTTATATCAAAGTGCTAAAATAACATATTTAGCAGGTGGATTTTCAGTAGCTTTTCATCCTGGTTGGTATATGAAATCTAGTAAAGAAGAAGCATATAGAAGGATTAAAGAAGGATTGAAAAAAGTTGTAGATAGATTGAATGATGAGGGAATAAAAATATATATAAGGCCTGAAACAATGGAGATGAACAATAAATTTGGGGATTTGGATGAAGTAATTAAACTGTCTCAAGAGATAGAAAATGTTTTACCCGCTATAGACTTTGCTCATTTAAGATATAGATACAATAGAAATGATATTGAATTTTTTGTCGAAGTATTAGAAAGAATTGAAGATGAACTTGGAAAAGATGTTTTAAGTAATATGCATATACACATGTCTGGAATTTTGATGGATAAAAAAGGAACTCATACTGTATTAGATGAATCTGATATTCCGTGGAAAGATATATTATTACTACTTAAAGATTTTAATGTAAAAGGTATAGTTATCTCAGAATCTCCAAATATAGAGCAGGATGCATTAAAAATGAAAGAATATTTTGAAAAGCTATAATAATCTTCTTGCTAAACTTATAAAAGCCGGTCTAGTTATTATATAACCTGTTAGTACTGTAATTATTACCATAACTGCAAATCCCCTATACAATGATAAACCCGCAACAAATGCTGGAAGCACAGATATTATTTCTAGTATAATAGCTAACAGTATAATAAACATTGCTTTACTTATTGCTTTATCTAATTGATTCACCGGCTTTGCCCTTAAAATTTCCTCTGTAGCTACTAATTGATCATCTATACCTGTAGATAGCCCAAAGATAATACCAATAAATGCAGAAATATCAAATGTTTGATTCAATAGTATACCTATTGCCATAGATATTGCGAATTCAGATATTAGAATTAAAAGCATCAGTAGTGGTATAACAATTCTCCTATAAACTAGGAATAATATTGCTATAATTCCAATAACTGTAAATATAATTGTATAAACTATAGAAGATAGTACATATTGTCCAAATATTGGCGGAATTACAGATTCTTGAACAATATTAAACTTAGATGGGAGTTGTCCATTTTGCAATATGATGTACAGATTATGCGCTTCCCTATATGCATTTTTCTGTGCCTCTGCTAGTGTATTTCCAACACCCGATACTTCTATAGATACTTGCTGCGCTGCCTGTCCCTTTAAATTTGCGGCAATCATCAAAGTTGATACATTAACATTATCTAAGTAAAATACAATTGGTTCACTTAAATAAGATCCTCCTCCCTGCAAAACTACTGATAAATTTTCCGTAGCTTTAGCAAAATTCTGAGCTGCCTCTGGAGACAATATTAAAGTGAAATAATATCTACATAAATAACCAGAGGGTACTTGAACACAACCCAATAATCCTGAATATTGTCCTCCAAATAATGGTTTAACCTGGGATCCTGTAAATACTGTAGTATTACCAATTTTTGCGTAGAAATTACCCTGTTGTATTATATATGGAATCAAATGGCCTTCAGAATATGGTAATTCTACAACTATATATCCTTCGGATGTTGGATAAACATTTATAGACTTAACACCAAAAGAATTCAATCTATTTTCAATTACCTGAGCTGCTATTTGAGTTTCCTGATAAGATAATGGAGTAGAAGAATTTAAAATTAGTAAATATCCTCCTGCTATATCTATTCCATACGAAATCCTCGATACATATGTGACATTTGTATAATTTAGTAGGTATTCATATTGTTGTGGTTCTAGGACAATATCTCCTTTATCCGTATTTATTGTCATTAATGGAGCATCCAGATTTTGATATAAACATGTATAATATGTATCTAAAGAAGTAACTTTACAACCATTAATTGAATAAATATAGGTATCATTTTTTAATACCGGACTACTGACAACTTTTACATGATTATCTGTCAAAGCTATTATATCAAATATGATCGCTGCAATTAATACTGCAAAGAAAATGATAATTCTCCAATCTTTAAATATGCTTAGATCCACCATATCCTTAAGTTATCAAATATATTTTTATGGTTTTCCTCTTGAATATCCTTTTGTTATTCCCATTGCTATAAGGTGTGCAATTCTCACTGGTTCTGGTATTCTTGAATATCTTGCAGTTAGTTTTATTATTTTTTTAGCAGTATCTATATCTATTCCATAAGATTGAAAATAAACTTTTCCATATTTTGTTTCAACATAAGATGGTTCAGGATATTTTTTTATTATTTCTATTCTTCTTTCATGGTCATCAGTTTTTTTTGCAGAAATTAAAAAATTTTCTAAATTTGGTTTTTTTCTAACCACAGAAATTATTGGTAGATTTAAATTTCTATATAAATATTCAAAATCTATTAAATTGAATCCTCCAAATGAAACACCATTCGTCATTATAACCCTTAACTGATTATAATGTTTTGTTCTCTTTATCATTTCTATTATTTTATCATTAACGTCAAAACCATTTACTTTTATTTTATTTGATAGTACTCCATCAATTTGTTTATATCCTCTCATTATTACTCCAACTATTATGGTTTCGTTATCCTTTTCTTTATCAAAATACCCATCATCAATTCCTATTATACGTATTTCCTCTTTAATTTCCATTTATTTATATATTTTTCCCAATCTAATTTAAATAAGGCCAAGCTCATAAGTAAAAAGATTATTGCTGAATATATTGATAATTCAAATAATGGTATTTCTACAATTACTGATATTTGTTGTAACACATAAACTAATAGGATTAATTCAACAAATGACTTCAAAAATTTTCCAATTATTAAAAGAATAAAATATATCATAAATTTTTCTCTCTGCATTCCAAGGATTAAAGCTAGGAAATCGTCAAATGGAAAAATAGGTAGCAATGTCGTAAGAAAAAATGCTAACTTGAAATTTCTTGTTTTAGAAAATCTCTTAACTAATAATAAGTTTTTATTTTCCCTTATTCTTCTACTAAAAGAAAAAATATACCCTAAATAATACATTAAAGTTTTTCCTAAGGCTGCACCCAACCCTAGTATAATTGATATAATTAACATGTTGTAAATATTTATTCCTAAGATTACTAAGACTGGTACTGCTAATAAAACAAAAGGTGCTCCAAACATAGGTATAAAATTCAATATTAATGCTTCAAAAAATAGATATAAAAAATATTCGATCATTCTTCAAAATTTAATATATCTCCAACAGTTACTTCTGTTTGCTTTTTATTAGTTTTAACCTTTTCGGTAAATACTTCTTTTTTTGTTATTTTTATATTTAATATTTTTTCTATCTTTTTAGCTAAATTTAAATCTGGAATTATTTTTTTACTTTCTAAAGCTTTATATAAACTTTCTTTTATTTTCAATAGTTTTGCCATATCTGATTGCTTCAATTTATTTTTCTCCCTATATTCTATTAATATCTTATTATAGTTTTCATCTACTACCTCTTGAACTATTTCTTTAATTTCTACCTTCTTTTCTTCCATTATTTTTCCTTCATTATCTACAAGTTTTCC
>JBMFJL010000030.1:0-7035 GCA_049973735.1 Nanopusillaceae archaeon | reverse complement strand
CTAATATTATTCTTTTCTACAGTTTTAATTTTGTCATTCGTATTCTTTTCATTGTATTTAGCTGATATAATATACTTTTTATATGGTATCGGTATTTTATCATCTTCTATAATTTTACTTTATTTGTACTTAAACTATAAAAGAACAGACATAAGGGATAATATAAACAGGAATCTTCCATTTGCAGTAATTCATATGGCATCTTTAGCAGAAGCTGGAATTGAATTAAAAGAAATATTCAAGATAATTTCTGAAACTGAAGAATATGGTTATTTAGCAAAAGAAATAAAGAAAATATTGGATAGAATTGATTTGGGAGAAAGTTTATCAGATGCAATAAGATCTGTTGCAGAAGAGACTGTATCTAAGGATTTAAAAGATTTTTTAAATGAACTAGTATTGACTATAAAATCTGGAAGAAAAATATCAGAATTTTTAATAATTTATTCTACACAATTATTGACAAAGTATAATAATTATCTGAAGAGAATGGGTCAGCTCATGAAGACATTTTCAGACCTTTATGTAGGTATGATATTAACATTACCAATGATAATAATATCTATAGGCGTAATGCTCATGGCAATATTACAGCAAGCATATAATATTAATATTCAACAAATTTTGACAATTTTAGTATACGTAGGAATACCAATTATAAATATGGGCTTTTTATTAGTATTTGATAGATTATCTAAAGAATGATGAAAAATCTAATATTTCTAGCAATAATAATAGCATTAATACTAATATTTATGTTTATATTTAATTTTCCTATATCAAAAGCTATATTGAATGGTACAATAATTGGTTTATTACCATATTTAATATATCAGGAAATAAATAATAGAATAGAAAAAGAGAAAGAGGAAAATTTTACTAGGTTTTTGGAAGATTTGATAGATTTATTAAAATCAGGGCTCTCTTTACCTGTTGCATTAGAAGAAATAGAAAAAACAGATTATGGTAGGATAAATAGTTTAATAAGAAATCTTTCTGCCAGGATAAACTGGGGAATAAGTGTAGAAGAATCCTTATTAAGTTTTGCAGAAGAAAGCAATAATAGGACAATAAAGAGATCAATAAAATCACTAATAGATATATATAAAAGTGGTGGAAATCTAGAAAAGAGTCTGGAAGCAGTTTTAAATAGTTTATTAGAAGTTAAGAAAATAAAGGAAGCAAGGAGAACAGCTATACACGAAAATATAGTAGATTCCTTCCTAGTTTTTGTATTCTTCTTAGGAATTGTTTTTACATTTGAAGTATTTTTACTACCATTTCTATCTATAGAATTACCTGGTCAGGCTGCTAAGTTTATAGATATGAACTTTATAAATGAATTAATATATAACTTGTCGATAATTGAAGCAATATCTGCAGGACTGGCAATGGGAAAAATGTATGAAAATTCGTATAAAGCAGGAGCAAAGTATGTTTTAATATTCTTGTTGATGGTATTAATACTGTTTAATTTCATTATACCACTAGTACCAAAAGGAGCTATTTTAATAAATATAACATAAATAAAAGTTTATATGGATAAAAAATATTCTATCATTTTCATATTAATTTTATCATTTATTTTACTTTTCGGAATTTATTCACAAAATAAATCAATTGGAAGAACTATAATTGAAATACCAATTCCATGTGAAGCAATTGGACAGATCGTAAATGGTAAATGTGAAATTAATTCGACAATTACATATTATAGGGATTTTTGTTTAGATAACAGTACTTCAGAATCAAAAATAGATTTAACAATAAATAGATATAGCAATATAAAGAAGAGTAAAAAAGAAATATTTAATGGATTTTTTTATGGAAAGAATAACATTTATATAACTTATAAAAATGATAGAATATTGCCAGATTATTTATTGTGTAATGATTATATAAATTATATAGAAACTATAGTTGGTAATTATACATATTTTACGAATGGAAGTTTTCCAGTTTTAGTTCCTGTTAAGATAGATCTAGAATTCATCAATGTTACATGTTCAATAAAAAATCTTACCATATATGGAGAGTATAATGATATAAATTCTTGCAATGGAAATTATACAAATTTAATGAATGATTTAGAAAAAGTTAAAGTTTATAATTTAACTGGAACCGGATGCTATATTTCTGGTGGAAAATATATGTTCAATATAAATGGAACATATGCAGCAATTATAAGATATGATTATTTTAATTTTACCTATAAAAATTTACATATTTGGATGAATGTATATAGTAATAACTTAAAAGATTTCTGTAAAATTTTATCCTAAATTATCTTTTAATATTTTATAGAATTTTTCAATGTTTGTTTTTACCCTTTTTAATTTATCATTAGCTTCTTCTACTAATTTAAAAAAATATTTCTCATCTATCAGCAATTCTCTGTTTTTTGCTACCATAGTTTCTATTTTCTCATTTCCAATAATTTCTACCATAATTCTATCTTTACTGATAAGAAAAATACCTGAATGTTTAAATCCAGCTTTTCTAGCATATTCTAAAATTTCATAGCCCCTATCTAAGTTTCTTGCTGCTACATGTAAAATAAAAGGTTCTTGCTTGAAATATATTTTTTCTTCATATATTTTGTAAATATCTTTTAATTTAAACCATATGTAATAAAAATCTACTGGATAATGTGATTTAAATAAAAATTTTGCTTCATTTTTTTTGCCAGATTTTGGTATTTTTATTAGTATTATTCTCCCCGAACAAGATGAGGTTGTAAAAAAATCATTAAGACTATTTATATAATTTAATAGATAATATATTGGTTGATCTGCTAGAAAATTTTTCATAGCATCTTTTAATTTTTCTACATGATATTTTTTTAATTTATCAAAATTATCCATTATATAATGGATGAGAAAAAATTACAAAAGATATATATCAATTTACTATTCTTAGCCTTTGTACTACCAACAGTATATTTAATATATTATGCCTATTCTTCATATTATAAAAACGCAAAAACAATAAATCCAGGGAACCCTTTTGGTCTATATATATCAGATTTACTGGTGGATAACAGTACTATTACTTTCTTTATCAATAATCCATCGAACTATACTTTACCACTATATTTTACTCTAATGGCACTAAAAAATTCATATGAAACATCATCTATTATTGCGCCATCATCGTCTCTAAGTCAAATACATTATTTATCTCCGAATGGATCAATAAAAATTATATATAATTATGCTAACGATGAGAGTACAAAATTAGTATTATATCAGTGGAGGAGTCTTGGTGGATCTTTATATATTTCCCTATATTATGAAGCTCGTCTTGGAAATAAAACAATAGATGGTATAATAAATGGAGTATTTAAAAAATAAAAATTTATACTCTGTCCAAATCTCCCAAAGTATATATTTTTATTTTGTCTGATGTTTTTTGTACAGCATCTAAACACAATATATACTTTATATTTGTGCTTTTTTCTATTTTTTCAAGAAATTCTCTACTTAATATTCCATCCATTACTATATAAGTTATATTTGGATTTTTAAATACAAATTCCTCTAATTTTTCTACAGGAACTTTATTTATTATGTTAAAGTTTTCATCCAATAGTATCGCCAAATCTTTTTTGAATGCCTCCTCCATATATACTTTTAATCTGCTTAAAGTGTTATCTTTTATCTTTTTAGATTCTCTAATAACTTTAATATCTTCTAAGCTTCCTTCTAATCTTTCATAGTATGATCTAACCTGATCGAATGCTACTCTATTCTTTAATGCTTTCATAATTTCTTTTCTAGACAATTCCTCAACTTCTTTTCCTGGATCAGGTTTTGCAACATAATCTATTTCTACACCATTTAACATACATTCTTTTACTAGTAGATCTCCTCCCCTATCACCGTCGAAGAATGTTGTAACAATTGTCCTTTTTGATAATTCTACAATTGTCTTTGGAACATTTAATCCATTTAGTGCAATTACATTGGTTATGCCATACCTTAGTAAATTTAATACATCTGCTCTACCTTCTACCAATATTATTTCTTCAGATCTACCAACATCAGGTCCTGCAGGCAATTTTTCTGGTCCATATTCTATCAAGCTTTTCATATTTTGCGAATATTCTAGATACATAAGTAATTCTTTTGGATCTGGCATTTCTTCATTTATCAATTTATTCAATAATTCTCTTGCTCTTTCTAGAATTGATTGTATTTTTGTTTTTCTAACATCTTCTATTTTCTGTACTCTTATTGTTGCATGTGTAGGTCCTATTTTTGTTACTGTTTCTAATGTTGCAGCAATTAACGATGTTTCAAATCTATTTGTACTAGTTGGTATTCTTATTTCACCTATAGTTTTTCCATTTTCTACTCTCAAATCTACTTCTATTCTACCTATTTTTGCAGATCTTTGCAATTCTCTTAAATCCATTTCTGGCCCTAGTAATCCCTCTGTTTGCCCAAATATTGCCCCTATTACATCTGGTTTTTCAACTACTCCATCAATATATACAGACGCATGAATAATATACTTTATATATTGTGGTGACATCTTCGCCATTATAATAAATTTATAGATAAAGATTATAATCCTGTAATCACAAAGATATCCTAGTATGCTTAGTATTCGGTGGTGAAAAAAATAATACATCGTTATAAATAACAAAGATGTTATATAGAATATGGCAGAAGGGGAGAAAATAACAATAAGTGTCATTAAGGCAGATGTAGGTGGTTTTGTTGGACATCATGTAGTACCACCAGTATTGGAAGAAACAGCAGAAAATATATTGGACAAGTATGTAGGTAATAAGATATTTGATTTCAGAGTATCTCACGCAGGAGACGATATGGCATTAATTATGTTACATAATAAGGGAGAGGATAATCCAGAAATACATGGAATTGCATGGGAAGTATTTCAAGAGGCAACAAAAGTTGCAAAACAAATGGGATTGTATGGTGCAGGACAGGATATATTATCAACTGCGTTCTCTGGAAATGTAAGAGGATTAGGACCTGGAGTTGCAGAAATGACAATAACAGAAAGACCATCAGAACCAGTTATAGTATTTTTAGCAGATAAGACAGAGGCAGGCGCATTTAATTTTGCATTGTATAAAATGTTTGCAGATCCTTTCAACACTGCAGGATTAGTTATTGATCCAGCAATGCACATGGGATTCAGATTCGAAGTATGGGACCTTATAGAACATAAAAGAGCATTCTTAAGTACCCCAGAGGAATTATATGACCTGTTAGCATTAATAGGATCGCCAGGAAGATTTGCTATAAAGAGAGTATTTACAAAGCCAGGACATTCCATTCCTCCAAACGAACCAGTAGCTGTATCATCTACAGAAAGGTTATATGATGTTGCTGGAAGGTATGTTGGAAAAGACGATCCAGTAATGATTGTAAGAGCTCAAGCAGGATTGCCTGCTGTAGGAGAAATATTGGAAGCATTTGCATTTCCATTTTTAGTAAATGGATGGATGAGAGGATCTCACTGGGGACCATTAATGCCAGTTAGCGTGAAAATGGCGCATCCAACAAGATTTGATGGACCTCCAAGAATAGTAGGTTTAGGTTTTCAGATAAAAAATGGTAAATTATATGGTCCAGAAGACATGTTTGATGATCCTGCATTCGATTATGTAAGGGAAAAAGCAAACGAGATTGCAGATTACATAAGAAGGCATGGTCCATTTGAACCACACAGAGTATCTTATGAGAGTCTAGAATATACAACATTACCCGCTATATTAGAGAAGTTAAAGGACAGGTTCGAAAAGCTACAATAAACTTATACTTTTTTCGTTGGGAATTATTTTTTAAATATTTCTATAGTTTTTTATTATCATGGGCTTAGAATACGTATATGCGGTATGGTTATTGCATGAAGCAAAAAAAGAAATAAATGCAGATAATATTAAAAAGGTATTGACTGCTGCAGGCATAGAGCCAAATGAAGCAATGATAAATGCTGTCTTAGCAAGTTTGCAAGGAGTAGACTTAGAAAAAGTAAAAGAAGAGTCATTGAGTGTAGGTGCAGTAGTAGCTCAGCCAGTCGGACAAACACAGGTAGCAGTTGCACAAGAGAAGAAGGAGGAAAAGAAGGAAGAAGAAAAGAAGGAGGAGCAAGCATTGGAGGGATTATCTGCTCTATTTGGCTTCTAAAATTTATAAATTTTTACAATATAATTTTAGATTAAAGTGAATGATATTGCTAAATTACAGAGGACGATATTTAATATAAAAAAAGAGTTAATTAAGCTTGGAGAAGAAAAAGAAAATTTATACTCACAAAAGAGATTTTTATATAAGGAAAGAAAAGAATTAATTCAAAGATTAAAAGAATTGAAGTCAAAAAAAGAGGAATACACATCTATTATAGATAATTTGATGCAAGAAAGACAAAAGACTTTGGAAAAGCTTGAAGAAATAAAAAAGAAAATAGATGAAATAAGACAAAAGAGAAAAGATATTTTTAAGAATAGAGATGCCTTAAAAAATATAAATAAGTATAAAAAGGAATTGGAAACTTTAGAATATGTTTTACAAACGGAAATATTGTCATATTCTCAAGAAAAGAAAATATGGAATAGGATAAAATATTTAAGAAAATTGATTGGGAAGTATGAAGAAATAGCTGTTGCCTTAGAAGAATATGATAGACTAAGACAAGAATATATGGCTTATAGATCTAAGTTATCCATTTTAGGACAAAATATAAGAAAAAATATTGATGAGAGAAAATTAATAAAACAGCAAATGAAAGAATTGAGGGAAAAATTGGCCAATGTAATACAACAGTACAACACTATAAAGCAACAAATAACGCAGATAAAGGAAAAAATAAAATCTTTGGAAGAAAAATTAAGAGAGGAGTTAGAAGAATATGTTAGTAAATTAAATAGAGAAGGAAAGATAGAAATAAGCGATGAAGAAAAGACAAAAATTATAAACGAATATAATAAGATACAAGAAAAAATAAAACAAGGTGGAGAATTATCAATGGATGATATATTGATAATGCAAAAATACGAGT
>JBMFJL010000029.1:0-7335 GCA_049973735.1 Nanopusillaceae archaeon | reverse complement strand
ATACTTTTCACAAGAATATGAAAGTTCAGGAAGTGTAGCTGTAGAGATAAATCAACAAGGTTCAGCAGTAAGTCAATGGGTATATTCAGCAGTTTATTATTATGGTCCATCATCTACATCATGGTATGGTTATATAGCGCCTCAATTGTATATTACATCTGGAGGATATTATGGTACAGTAAACACTCAACCAATTACCTCTGGATCTATGTTATATTTATCAAATTTAGGATCTACAGGGTCTGGCTATCCATATGATGAATACATAAATTGGGAAAGAGCAAGAGCATATCCACCAAATGGAGTTATGCCTTCAATTTATATAGGATAAAAAGTGCGGGGGAGGGGATTTGAACCCCTGGCGGATCTACTCCATCGGGTCTCTTACCAACCGGTCTTAAGCCCGACCCCTTTGACCGCTCGGGCACCCCCGCAGATATATTATCTGTAATAATAAAAAATTCTTTTTAAACATTTTTTAATATATATGAAAAAATGGTAACAGTTGAAGAAAGAATTGGTTTATCTGTGTATCAGGGTAGAGATTTGAGAAAAGAAAATGGTAAAATTAAAACACCAAACAGCAAAAAGAGGAAACATAATTATGGTAGATTTCCGACATTAACTAGAAAATCTGAAACAAATGATGAATTAAGATATAAAATAAGGACTAAAGGTGGAAATATAAAAATAAGACTTAAAGAGGCTTTATATGCAAATGTATTAAATCCAGAAACTAAAGAAATAAAAAGAGTAAAAATATTAGAAGTTGTTGAAAACCCAAATGATAAAAACTTAAACAGAGAAAAAATAATAACTAAAAATACAATAATAAATACAGAAATGGGTAAAGCAGTTGTAGTCTCCAGGCCAGGTCAAGACGGAGTTATAAATGCCATTTTAATAAAACAATAATTTTTAAATAAGTAGCATTAATAAAGAAAAATTTTATAAAAACTTTTCTAATTATGTTAGTTATGGATATAGTAAGACCTCTTGATGTAATAACACAATCAAAAGGAAAAGAAGTAATAGTAGAAATGAAAAATGGTAAACAATACAAAGGTAAATTAGTGGCATCAGACGTACATCCAAATATGGTATTAGAGGATGTAACTGAACTGGATACTAACAAAAAATTGCCATGGATATTCTTGAGAGGAGATAATATATCGGTAATAAAGCCTTCAGAATAAAAAATAATTTTTATACTAAATCCTCTTCAGAAACGACAATAAAATCTGTAATAGCCTTAACGGCTGCAAAAGGTACTAAATATCCATCCTTTGTTTTTTCCAATCCCAATTTGTCAGCATGCTCAGTAGCATTTACTAATATCATATTCAAAATTTCTCCGCTTTTTTCTTCAAATTGTAAATCTGCAACTTCTCCCAATTTCCTACCTTTATCGGTAACTACATATTTCTTTATTAAAGATGATGCTTCGTACCTATCCATACATAAGATTATAAATTTATGAAAATATAAATTTTTTAATCAAAAAAATAAAAAGTTTATACATCTCTAATTCCTTCCTCCGTTATCCTAAATACAGCTTCTCTTTCAGGCAGATGGGGCGCATCAATCAATCTAGCTATTCTCGTCTTTTCCTTACCTTTTCTTAAGAATAATCTATAAGTTATTGCATGAGCTAGTACATGACCTCCAACTGCCTGTTGATCTATTGCAAAATAATTCTCTGGCTTTGCCATAACTTGATTTGTAACATAAACTGCAATATTATACGCTGTTGCTATTTTTAATAAATCTCTTAGGTGCTGATTTAATTTTTGTTGTCTTTCTGCAAGATTACTTCTTCCTACATATTCTGCTCTAAAGTGTGCAGTAATTGAATCTATAACTAGTAATCTTATATTTTTACCTTCATTTATTAGAGCAGGTATTTTCTTTACAATATTCATTTGATGATCAGAACTATATGCCCTAACATATAATATATTTTTTAATACGCTATCAGGATCCAAACCCATACCTTTTGCCATATTTACTATTCTCTCTGGCCTGAAAGTTCCCTCTGTATCTATATAAACTGCCATTGCCTGTCTATCAGGCTCTGACAATCCTCCCTTATCTTTTGGTAATTGAACATTTACAGATAACTGATGACCTAACTGAGTTTTTCCAGATCCAAACTCTCCAAAAGCTTCAACCAAGGCCTGCGTTTCTATCCCGCCTCCAAGTAAATCGTCTAGAGCCTTTGATCCAGTAGTTATTTTTTCTACAGATTTTCTCTCATTATAATAATCATAAGCTGTTAAGAAACCTCTAGATATTTCTTCTTGAGCTAATTCTATTAATCTTCTGGCAACTTCTTCTCCAAGTCCTACTTTTTCAACAAGTTCATGAACAGATGCCATAGCCAGATCTTCAATTGTTACTATACCATAATCTCTCAATTTTTGCGCTGTTTTTGGACCTACTCCTGGTAAATCTTCAAGATCTTTTGATACTCTCGCTTTCTCTTGTGCCATTAGATTAAATTGTATCCAAAGTTTATATTTTTATATATTTATAAAGTCTTTAAGTAAAAGCTCTTTTATTCTATTTTCATCTAATGTAAAGAACTTTAAATATTTTATTTCTTCATTAGATAGTTTTAGTTTTTTTGAACCATGGAATCCTTTGGAAGTATTATTTCTTATATCAATTATAGGTAACAGTATAGATATGCTATTTTCATCATATAATATCTGATATAAATACCCTTCTGATTCTTTAGATTCTTCCGGAATATATATCTTGGATATTGCTATTATTTTCTTTGCATTATATATCTTCTCCCTTATGTTGAGTTTAGATTTGCTTTTAATATGATATAAATTGTATATATAAAGTTCTCCCGTGTTTTGTATTAGAAAATCTACATTTACATTGTCTTCAATTATAAATTCGTTGTATAGCATAGTCTTACTGGTATTTTTTATCATAATTTTTTTATCTCTAGTTAATTCTATTTTATTATAATATATCTTACCGTCACTTTCAAACTCTATTACATTAGAATTTTCTTTAAATTTATTTTCTATTATTTCTAAAGATTCAAAATATTTGTCAAAATATTTTTTAAACAATCCTTTAAAGAATTGAATATCCATATTTTTCGATTTTTTCCAATATATCTTTACCCCCTTTATATTTAATTTTTCCTCCCAAGAATATTATTAATTCGTCCATTTCCAAATTTTTTATGAAATATATATTATGGGAAATTAGAATAACAGTTTTTCCTTCTCTTTTAAATTTTTCCAAATAATTTTTAAGATTCATTAAAAATTCTATATCTGCTCCAGAGTCTATTTCGTCAAACAGTAAAATTTTTCTATTTAATAATATGGATAATAGCAATGAAAATCTCTTTTTCTCTCCTCCTGAAAAATTATAATTTATTCCTCTATCTAAAAAATCTTTTGGTAATCCCAAACTATATCCTAGTTCCTTGATTTTTTCTTCTTCATAATTATCCAATATATTCATTAATAAGGTCCTTATTTTTATGTTTTCTATCTCTACAGGATTTTGAGGAGAGTAGTATATATATTTTGCTATTTCTTCCGTCTTTTTATTTGTTATATCTTCATTATCCAAAATTATTTTACCTTCTTTTCTTATATTCTCATCACCCAATATTGCCCTACACAAAGATGTTTTTCCAGAACCATTTGGTCCCAAAATTACGTATAGTTTACCATAATCAAATTCTAAATTAATATTATCAAGTATTTTTTTATCTCCAATATATACATTTAGGCCTTCAATCTTTAACATATAAAATTAATTTATATATTATGTTTTATAAAAATAACAGTGTTATAATTGCCTACTATCTCTAAATCCGGGAGTCAAACCTCTCAAGGCTCTTTTCCTATTTTTGCTTAATAACAACCAAGAATATTCTTCCCTCGAAGCTACATTTGGATTTAGAGGATCAACCAATATTACCTCATACCATTTATATCTTCCATCTTCTCCTACATAGTAAGAATTTAATACTTCCATGTTTGGATATTTTCTCTGTGCTCTTTGTTCTGCAATTGCTCTCAATGAAATATCTAAAGGTCTATAGAAATAGTAACTTACAGTTTTTACATGTCTTGGCATATCCTTTCTCTTTCTCCATCCTTTTTTTACTCTAACTCTAACTACTATTATTCCATTTATTGGTTTCCAACCTAATTTTCTTGCTCTATCTAATCTTGTTGGTCTCTCTATTCTAATAATTGCTGGCTCTCTTCTCCATTGCATCAATCTCTTTCTCCACAATTCTTTAAGTTTTTGATCTTTATTTTTTGATCTCCAAAGTTTTGAAATATAATTATAAAAGGACTTCATTGTTTTTTATCACTTTGTTCTTCCTTTTTCTCCTTATCAGTTTCTTCTTTACTTAACTCTTTTTCTACTTCTTTTAATTCAACCTCAATTTTTTTATCTTCATATCCTACCCATAATAATATTAATCCAACTGCTACCAACAATATTCCGATTAATCCTTTGAATACTATTACAAAATATTCCCACCAGTTCCCAAGTAGCACTAATCCAACTATTAACAATACTAATCCTAGCAGAGTCTCCTTCAACCAATCTGTCATTTAAATAATAACAATAAAAAGTTTTTTAAATTATTAATATTATGCATATAATTCTTGAAAGTCTGCAAGATTTAATAAATCAGATACCTGAAGGGAAAGTATCAACATTTAAGATACTTAGTGAATTTTTGGGATCTGAATATGCCATAAAATTTATAATAACTTATTATAAAAAATTAAATTGTCCTTGGTGGAGAGTTGTAAATGAAAATGGAACTATAAATGATGAAATACAAAAAGAAATTTTAATTAAAGAAGGAATAAAGATTGAAAATAATAGAATAATTAATTTAAAAAAATTTTTATTTAAGGAATTCAAAGTGAAAGAAAAAATATTAGAAAGATATAGAAATATTCAAAAAGAATTAGCTAAAAAAATTATATTAGAAGATCTAAAAGATGAAGTAAAGTTATTGGCTGGTGTGGACATTAGCTATAAAGGAGACACTGGTTACGTAGTATATGTAATATTAGACAAAAATCTTAAGGTTATAAACAAATATATTTTTGAAGAAACAATCGAATTTCCATATATACCAACCTTCTTAGCTTTTAGAGAAGGCGAGGCAATTATAAAGACATTTAGTAGAATAAAAGAAGAGGTAGATATACTGTTTGTAAATGGTCATGGAATCTCTCATCCTACTAAGATGGGCCTTGCCTCATATGTTGGAGTGATTTTAAATATACCAACAATAGGTATTGCAAAATCATTGCTATATGGAAAAGTATTAGATGATAAAATTATAATTGATAATGAAATAAGAGGCTATGTTTTAAAAAAATTCGGAAAATCTATATATGTTTCTCCAGGAAATTTAATAAGATTAGAAACTGCAAAAGAACTTTCATATAAATTTTGGATAAAGGGGAGTTATCCAGAACCTATAAGGATTGCGGATATAATTAGTAAAAAGATAAGAAGCTCCACTTGAAAAAGTAAATGGATAAGATTTCAAGAAAAATCTATATATAAAGCTTTTACTCCAAGGAAAGTTCAAATAATTACTATAGTGATTATATCTTAAATTGAAATAACTTAAATAATCATATTTTATATTTAAATTATTGTAGCTGTAATAATAATTACAACAAAAATAATCCAGTGTATTTTTTCTTCCAAATTTTTGTTTTTGATGTTTTATTATATAATCTAAACTTTTTCTCACTCTTTAAAGGCCTGAACTATTATTTTCTCTCCTATATCCCAAACCAATACTTTTTGTCCCTCTTGTATCCTACCTTTTAATGTATCATCTAAAACCTTTGCATCGAATGTTTCATATGTATCCATGTTCATTACTGTATAAACATCATCAGAAACTTTTGCTATAACTTGTCCTCTTATTTTATTTATTACTGGTACTTCTATGGGATCTTGAGTTGGTTTCGATATTTCTGTAGTTTTTCCAGTAGTTAAGGATCTCATTACTATCCTAGCCTTTGCGGATCCGTGCTTTCCAGTTTTTGCTACCTCCATTTCTAATACTTCCCATACCTCATTATTGTACCATACATATGATCCTTTTTTTAGATCAATCACCTTTTTGATTTGTATTTCTGGCATAGAATTATTATTAAATGCATTAACTTATATATATTATCTTCATGGAAGTAGAGATCCTAAAAAACGAAATACCTTTATACAAGATACCGATAGAAGGCTCAAATAGTATTGGCATATTGATAGGATTTAAAATTGGATCTATATATGAAGATAAAGAGAAAAGAGGTATATCTCACTTTTTAGAACATATGATGTTTAAGTCAAATGAAAAATACAGCGCAGAACAGATAGATTATGGATTAGAATTAAATGGTGGCATATCTAATGCCTTTACTAGTTATGATTTAACAGCATATCTCGTTGAAACTGTGCATGAAGGTTTTGATATAGCCTTAGATATATTATATCATGCAATAGTAAACAAAAAATTTAAAGAAAATGAATATGAAAATGAGAAAAAAATAATATTGTCTGAAATATTGAGACACGAAAACGACCCAGAAAGCTTACTAAACATTAATATTCCTAAATCTTTATTTGGAGATTCTGATTTGGGAGATCCTATTGGAGGAACTAAAGAAACTATAAATAATATAAATAAGGAAGATATCGAAGAATTCAAAGAAAAATATTATAACCCTGACAATATGTTTATAATTGTTGAAGGAAAATTCGGAAATTATCATATTAAAAAGGTAAAAGAGTATTTCGAAAAAATTGAAGGTAATAGTGATAAAAAGAAAAAACCTACAATAGATAATGGTAAAGATATAATAATAAGAAAAAAAGAGATAAAGGATCAAATTTATTTTTCTTTATCTACATATTTTGATAAAGACGATATATTCTATTTAGAAGCATTACAGATTTTGCTATCTGGAGGTATTTCATCTAAAACATTTCAAATATTTAGAAATAAATATGGAATTGGATATATACAAACATTAGATAGCTGGTTAGAATATGATTATTCTCTATTTTCACTAGTAATACCTGGATTTGATGTTGATAAAGAAAATCTACTAGATGAAGCAATTAATTATTTCATTAATAAATATGAAGAGTATATAGATAAAGATTATGTTGATGGTAGAATTAAAAGAGAAAAATTTTTATTTTTGACAAAAACTAAAAACAACATATTCAAAAGGTTATTTGGAGATGCTATGTATATTACAAAATTTGAAAAAAATATAGAAGAGGTTGAAAAAGAAGTAG
>JBMFJL010000028.1:0-7575 GCA_049973735.1 Nanopusillaceae archaeon | reverse complement strand
GAATATATAAATGAGTTGAGAGAGTATGGAATAACCATAAACACTGTAGAAGATTATTATGTTGACAGAAATTTGATATGCAATACTAACAGCATCTGCATACTCTGGACATTTAAAAAAACCACAACTTATTTCTCTAGGATTTACAATAGGACTTCCAGAGAAATAAACAAATACATTCAACCCATTTCCATATTTATAACTATTTTTATCTAGTATGTATCTTGGAAATATATTCAAAAGTGTAGAATTTACCAAAATAAATACTCCTTGATCTTTATCATTTAATAAAGTAAGTCCCTGTGGATGTAAACCACCCGTTGGATTTGGATAATATAGATTCCATGGATTATATGTTGGTAATACATCTTTATAGGCAGAATTATCATAGTAAAAATATAAAACGTTGTTAGAAAGATGATAACTAAAGAAATCTACAAAACCATAATTGTATAAATTTATGTATACAGGGAATACATTTGGACCATTGTCATACTTAACAACGCTTCCAGGATTATTTGGATTTATTGCATAAGGATCTCCTCCAATGGTACCGTTCAAAATGCTATATAATTCTCTATCTGCAAATGCAATATATATTGGTAAAAATGGACAATTCTTAGATACAGAACTTTTACGTATTTTTGAGGGAAACTCAAGCAAGTTTACGAAGAAATAATATACTTTACCATTGTTGCTATTTTCAAATCCAGCATACCAAGATGGTAATGCATAGTAATTGCCACTATACAAATCTTTATATAAAAATAAAACATTACTACCGTCATCTTTTATATAAGTATTAAAAGGAGGTCCTATTTTAAATAGTATTGTAGTAAAATCTAAGAATTCATATCCTAATTTGCCATAATCGCCTATATTTATGGTTGTTATAGTTTTATTTACGATTGTAAGATCTTCTATAGTATATTTATAATAATCTATGTTTTCAAATCCGGATAGTAGGGAAATTGCAGGGGTTACATTTATTTTTTCTGGTTTATCTAAATAAACATATGTACTAAATCCTTTTGTATCTTGACATAATAAACAAAATATTATTGGTTCATTTTTATTTTGCACATTTATAACATCATAATTTTGGCTATTCATTACTTTACAATATCCTCCATTGAATGTTACTATAGTAGAATTGTCTGTATTATTTGTTAACACAATACTTATATTTAAGGTAAGACCTTGTAGAGCAGTTATTTGATATATATTTGGAGTATTATTATATATTAATGAAGGATCTGGAGCCACAAGATTTGTAGTAGGGGCAGAAACTACTGTAGAATTTATATAATAATAAATACTATCAGATAATTTTTGTATGTAAAATACTTTGTTATCAAATTGTCCGAAGGTTTCAACAATTACAGTTATATTTGATTTCTGTCCACTATTGATATTGTTATTATTTTGATTTTGTTCTGATAAAGCTTGTGAAGTTTCTACATTAGAAAATAAAGGATATTTGTATTTAAATATTGATAATAAAATAAATAAAACTCCGGCAAGTATTATAATAAAAATAACAAAATAGTATATAAAAGGTATGAAGAAGAAAGATCTAGATTTACTCATTTTATAAGTAATGTTTCGTTTGTTACATTATGAAATGTGCTATTTATATAGTTAAAGGAAGTATTTGCTGAAGTACTTGCAGATTTAAATATATTTGTTGCAAAAAATATTGCAACTACTAATACTACAATTCCTATTATCATAAATATCAATATTTGGATAGGAACATCAGATTTCATAAAAATATAAAGAGTTTTAGTAAAATATAAATTTTATGCAGCGAATTGAACTAATTTATGATAAAGATATTATAAAGAAAATCATTGACTCCGAGAATATCGAAGATGCAATATTTTTAATAAGATATAATCCACTTTTGTATTCAATAGACAAATCATTTAAGATAATGCTTCTGACTATAATATATCTGCTTATTCAATTATTTTTACAAAGAACATATGTAGATATTTATACAAATTATATAACGGTTGGAATCATAATTTTGCTAATTTATTTTTTAGCTTCATATTATTTCTATGCAAAAAATTATGTTTTATTATTTGAAAAGAATAATTTAATAGAAATAATCAATGGAAATAAATACAAAATAGATTTAAAATACATTAAAGATATAAAAATTAGTAAGAGTATATTTGATAGGATAATGAAAACAAAAACAATGAAATTATATATAAAATATAATGAAAAAAGTAATTTAGGTTATATATTGGAAATAAAATTTTTAGACGATGATAATATTAAAAAGATAAAGGATATATTATCAAAAGATTTAAGCTAGTTTTTCTAAATGTACGGGATGTACTATTAATAATTTTTCTTTTCCCTTGTCATTTATTAGTACTTCATAACAATCCCCTCTTTTCCCTTTAATTACTCCAATGAATCCATGATATTTTGGATGTGGCATTCCATCATGGTATGATGAATATATTTTAATTACAACTCTATCTCCTTCATTATATTTCGCCAATATCTTTCTAATCTTTATTTTACCATGATCTCTTATATCTAAAGATAATTTATCTCTACTTTTTCTTCTAAGTCCTTTACCCTTCCTAGCAGTCATTTTCTATAATACTTTGTGATATATTTTTAAATAATATTTTAAAGATATATAAAATGGAAATTGGCGAAAAGAAAATTGTTACTCCAGGATATGTTAAAAATTTATTAAAAGAAATAAAGAAAAAAAGAAAATTGTCAAGTGTAGAGGAAAGGGTATTGAAATTCCTTGAAACCACATATAAATTGGATGAAGAAGAAGAAAAAAAGATTTTGGAGGAGATGAAAGATATAAAATTACTTGATGAAGTTAAAATACAAATCTTGGAAATGTTGCCAAAAAATGAAGAAGAATTAAGAGTTGTACTATATACTAATACAATTTCTAAGGAAGAAATGAACAAAATATTGGATATAATAAAGAAATATGGATAAAAGAGAAACAAAAAAAGAAGAATATGCAATAGTTTTAGCATATTTACCAGGAGGAGATCCAACTAAAAATATAAAAGAGCCAATAGTATATGCTATTGGAAAAGATTACTTTACATTATTAATATTAACGTTAAAGCCAGGTGTTTCGGTTGAAAATTTTGAAGAATTATATGTCGGCGAGGGACAGAGGCCAAAGGTCAGATCAATACTAAGAAGGGTTGGTGTCGATGATTTACCGGAAATAGCAAAAGCAAATTTGGAAAGAGTAATAAAAGATTTAATAAAGAAAAATGAGAAAAAATATGTCGAATTCTTCAATAAAGCAGGACCAATAAACATAAGAATACATTCATTAGAACTACTTCCAAATATAGGAAAAGTTACAGTACAAAAGATAATTGAAGAAAGGAATAAAAAACCATTTGAATCATTTGAAGATATAGAAAAGAGGACAAAAATACCGGGAAAGGTTGAGGATATAATATATCAAAGAATAATACAAGAATTATCTGGAAAAGAAAGAATAAAACTATTTACTATATAGCTATAGCTTTATATTATTCAATTTTGCCTTTAATAATAGATACTTTTCATAATTTGTTAACTCTAAATTATTTTCTTGTTTAATTTTTATCAATAATAATCTCTTGTATAATTTTTTGGCTTTTCTTTTATTCATGCTCATATTTCTTAAGTGAGATTTAACTAAATGTTTTGCATATTGCTTACCATTAATAAATACATGTCCACACAACCTACATCTATATATTAACATTCCATTCCTAGATACATCTTTAACCGCCTTTAGCATTATTTTATCAATATATAGAAAATTTTATTAAATTTTTAAATTCTCAAGGATTTTTAACTTTATATGAAAAGGGCAGTTTCGGATGATGTAATAAGATTAATCTTGATAATAATAATATTTATAGTATTGTTGATCATATTATTTAATTTCTTTAAAGCTTTATCATATAGTGGAAGATTACAGGCAAAATTTGCTTATGCACTTTCTGGTACTGTAGATTTCTTAGTAGTTAAACCTGCACAAATTACTCAAAGTGTAGGACAAATAGGATTATATATAACTGCAGGAATATTATTAGCTGCAGTTGTTATAGGTGGTATAAGTGCAGTGAGATCAAAATCCACAGGATATATAGAGGCATTGGAATTTGCAAGAGAAGAATTACAAGCTGGTAGAATATCAAAAGAACAATATAAAAAATATGCAGAAAAGATTTTGGGTAAAGTGGAAGAAGAATCTACTTTATACAAATTTTCAACTGGTGCAAAGGAGGGTATAACATATGTAGTAGGAAATCCATATTTCCAACAACTTGCATTGACAAGCGCAGGACTATATGTACTCGGATCAGTATTAAATCAGGTTGCAAAAATGATTCAAGGTCCGTTATTATATTATCTAGTACCGGTAGGAATAGTAGCAACTAATACAACATCAATAGATCCAAGAGATATAAATAGAATGTATAGGGATTTAAATCAAACTTATGTAGATAAAATAGAGAAAACTTACAAATGTTCTTCAAATCCCACAAAATCAGAATGTCAGACAATATTTTTAACATATCTAATTGCAAAGTATCTTTATAATACATTTGGTGAAACCTTGGGACAGGCAGTATCTATTGCAGGAGTACATACTCACTATTCTATAACATATTTAGATTATAGGGGTAAAGAAATTTCTTTATCTTCAGTATTTTGTATGTTATACATGATGAATTATTATGATAAGAATCCATTTAAGCAAATGTATAGAACAGATATTGAAAAGGTAGCAGATGACTCTTTAGTATGTAATCTATTGGATTTAAATAATGTTGGTTCTTGTAACAATGGCGGTAGTGTTCCAGACCCAATTAATAAAATGCTTTATACCCAATCATATAAAGTAACTGATACAGATGTTCAAGAATATTCATTGCAAAAAGATGCAGGATGTTCGACAATAATAGTACCAGAATCTAAACAATCTGGTATTATCGGTTATATAGTATATACATATGAAGGTGGATCACATTCAATATTTGTTACATCATTCTTCCAAGAGTAAAAACCTTATAATAGTCAAAGGCTTTAGATATATAATGGAAACTGGTGAACTATTAAAAATAATATTAGCATTAATATTTGTCATATTGGCATTAGTACTTATTTTTATTGTAATAGGGCCAAAGGTTGGATGGAACCTAAAATTGATAGGACAAAACAATGTACCATAAAAGATCTCAGGTAAGTAATTTCTTAGTTTTAATAATATTGTTTATTGTTGCCTTGGTATTATTGGTAATATTTTCTGCATATTACTTTAAAGGAGGAGCAAATTTATTTAATAGTGTGAATCAAACAAATGGGACTCATGTAATAAGCGAAATACAAGGAAATGTTCAAGGAAGTACACCATGAGGAGGTCTGAAGAAGGAACAAACTTTCTAATATATTTAATTATTGCCATTGTATTAATAGTACTGGGTGTATTCATATATTATTACATAGTAAACAATTCTATTAAGATGAATGTGACAAGCGTTGGATATAAAGTTGTAAACGAATCTGGCTTATAATATGAAAAGGGCAACAGAATCATTTTTAAAAGTAGTATTTGAAATAATAGTTGTTTTAATACTGGTAATACTTGTAGCAGTATTTATTTTAGGTTTAGTTGGAATATCAACCGGTGAGCAACCAAAGTATATCAAATTTGCAAAAGAATTAGCTAGCAATATAGATAATGGAAAAGGTACAGTTGTAATAACATCATACGATCCAGATTTTATATATATAATAGAAACAAATGGTAGTGGTTTATATCTAGATCTATATAGATGTCAGACGGGATTTACTTCTGGAGAAGTTCAATATGGAATATCAGTATTATATTATGATCAGCAAAAAGGAATTTTCTATATAGGACCAGATCTATCAACTTGTGTAAGGGTATTTCATCAAAAATTAAATAAGAATAGGATAAAGATATATATAAATGGTACTCCATTTTCTTCCGGATATTTATGTGTCCCAAGGGGAGAAGGAGATTGTAAAATGACATATTACTTTGGAACTCCTGTAATTATATCAAGTACTTCCAACATATTTAAATCTATGGTGTATTTGTCCAATCCTACCCTTGGAGTGACTGCAGGGGTTAATATAACATGTGATTCTACAAATGGATGTACCTTCGATTATCCATCTACAGATAAAAATGCTATATGTAAAAATGGTGGTTCTGTAATCTCATGTCCGATGGGTTCTTGTGCATACTTATATGGATTCTTTCCAGGTGCAAATGTATTTCAATATAATACTGGACAGAATGCATATGTATACTGTGCAGAACTTGGAGTAGATTTATTAATATTAAAGTGTACTATAGGTTATTCATGTACAGGAGTATTAAATAGAATTGTTACAGGACAAACAATAAAATTTACAGTAGATGGAGATAATTTATATGTTAATATTCTATATCCAATATCTCCAGGTACTCAAACATAATGGAGGAGACTTTGCTAGATGTTGTAATTGCATCAATATTTATTATAGTAGTATTACTAATTGGATTTTATTTACCTTATATTGCAGGACAACTATTTCATCCACATAATAAATATTTATTATTAGAAACTGCAGGTTTTTTAACTTATTCAACATCAGAACCTGGTGAAATGACATCAGTAATATATGTTACTTCACAACCAGCTCCTCTTTTAGAATTTAGAATAGGAGTTCCACAAACAAGGTATTTCTTTTCATTTCAAACCTATAGTAGTGATAGTTTTTATACATCTATAGGATATTGTATTAGGAAAAATCTATGGGAACAAGTATCCCAAAGCGTATTTTTTGGTGTTATAGGTGGGATATTATCAGCAATACCATTTCTAAAAACTGCTGATATTAGTAAAATAATGGGTACATTAGCAAAGGCAGCAGCAGCAGATTTTTCAATAAATTTGGTAGCAGGCAGTGCTACCAGTATTTTAAATTATGCTGCAGAAACAAATAGATTTGCTATAAGTTCATTTGTATATGAGATTCCAACAATTTTGCAAGAGAATATTGTATATTCAACCATAAGTGCTATAGAAACATATGTAGGCGGTTTGATAATATCAAAAATAGGAGGCCCAATTGGTATAGGTGTAAGTATTGCACTTGATGTTGCATTGAACCTTGGTATGACATTTTACGAATACTATAATGCAATGTCAAATCCATATAATCATTGTCATCATAAAGAACAAAAACAGAATAGCGGAGATTATTATGTATATCACAATATACAGACTCTACAGTTTTTCTTCCCAAGAACATTTAAGATCTACTCAGTATGTACAAATGATTTGTTGTGTAGTGTAATAAATGACATAATTTATAATCCAGAAAACTTAAATATTAATAATATAATGAAAATAGAGTTGGGAGTAAGGAATGAAGCAGATAAATCATTTGAATATCCAGCATATTTGGTAATAAAGAAAGTAAATGATTTTGATAAAAATAAACTGGGCGAAATACAAGTTGGAATAATTGCTCAGAAAATGAAATGAGGTC
>JBMFJL010000027.1:0-7629 GCA_049973735.1 Nanopusillaceae archaeon | reverse complement strand
GAATGAGTCGAAACCAGCTGCTACATATAAGGGTATAGAAAAGCTCTTAGTTAACGTTATTAAAATAAGCATAAATATTGCTAAAGTGTATATAAATATTAAAGCCATATATGGAGTGAAGTATCTCCTATGTATCTTGCTGAGAGATTTAGGCAAAGTGCCTTCTCTGCCAAGCGCATATATAAGCCTAGATGTACCTAATACGCCAGCATTAAAGGTACCAAAGCTCATTAATATACTAACTATAACCATAAAGATTGCACCGTAGCTTCCTAGCAAATACTTACCGAGCAAAATTTGAGGTATTAACATAGACATTAGAGATTTAATTGGCACATGAATAAATATTGATGTTGATATAAACATAAAGACTATACCGAGAAGTGAAACACCTATAGGTATTGCCATTGGTAAGTCCCTTTTATAATCAACGGCTTCCTCGCCAAGAGTTGTTACTCTTCCAAAACCCAAGAAAAAGTAAACACCGACAGCTGCTGCACTTAATGCGTTTATTAAATTAAGACTCCCAGAACTGTTAACATGAATATTTATCCCTCTGAAAATAAAAAAGCTTATTATTGATATTGCTATTAATGATGCTGCAATGAAGTAAGTGAGACCCATCTGAAAATTACCAGACAATTCAACTCCTAAAATGTTTATAATCAATATTAGTGTCATAACTATTATAGATAAAACGAAAGGATTCAGTATTTTTAATACTATACCATGAACATAAAGGCTTATCAAGTAATAGAGCACATAACCTACTATATATCCCTCAACTCCTGCCGCACCCAATAATATAAAAACCCACATCAATGATAAACCAAGGGCTGCAACATCTCCAAGAGGCTTCTTTAAGAAAACTCTGTTTCCTGCTGCAGTTGGATATATACTAACTAATTCACTATATGCAAAAGATGACATTATTACAAGAGTTGTCGCCAACAAGATAGCGATTATTTCATTAATTAAAGAGCTTGCTGTTAAATCTAAAAGCATTATGCTCGGAAAAACTGAAGAGGCTAAAGGAGTGCCCATTGTTACTGCGATTAGTCTGTTAAATTTAAGTGCCCTCTTTAACGACATATTTTTTACCTCATCATTTACCCCATAGCTCTTCTACTATTACGTCAAGTATTATTTGATCCCTTTCTGATCCATAAACTTCTATAACACCATCTAGATAGAGATGTGACGGATTTTTCATACCCTTAAATATATCAATTAATATAACTGCATCGCCAATTATTTTAACTTTTCCAGAATTAGGATTGTTAACTTTTACTATTCCTGTTATCTTACCACTATTTACGGTTATTAAAAAACCTATACTTTCATCTTTACTCCATATGAGTATGTCAGCACTCCACTTTCTGAGAATTTTCTGTAGTTTTTCATTATTATTATACTTCTCAGAAAATTTTTGAAGTATATTCTCTAATTCATTAAAAAGCACTTTATTCACCCACAACTATATATAACCATTTTTAGAAAGCCATCTTATATACTGCTCCTTGGTTAATACTAACGAACTCTGGCACAACTCTCTCATTATAATCTCCATTCTTTCACTTGGTGCTTGTATTCTTTTTAGCTTCTTTATGTTTCCATTAACTTCAATAGAGCCATCTATAACCATGCTAATGAAACTATCTTCACCGTTACATATCTTCACCATATTATTATAATTATCAATGTAATACTTAAGTTCAGCTTGTTTTTCATAATCCATTAACTTAGACTTGGGTATTAATAAAAGCTCTTTAATTTCGCCATCTAGTGTTTGCTGCCAGATACCTATATTAAGTTCTTTGACGATTATTAATTCAGTAGCATTATATATACCTTTGCTAAGTTCCCTAAATCTCTCGTCTAAATTTAGAATATCCTTCAGCTCATTAAGATATTCTTGCGTTCCATAAACTAATTGCTTATATGCTTTCATAGTTATTCCTCTATTACAATAACTTCTTTTTTAACTCTGATACCTCTCTTCTTAAGTTCATTTAAGAACCATGTAGGATCAATAACTCCTTCAGGCGCATAAAGCCCAGGAGCTATATTATTTCTGTTTTTAACGATATATTGCGCACCAATACTAGCAGGCCAACCTGTTAGTTTATACATTCTATCCGCACCGCTGTATCTTATAAGAGTTAATTTACCATCTTTTCTTCCTCTAACTTCAACCCAAAAGCCCGATGCTTCAACACCTCCTGACATAAATTGCTCATATGTTTGATGAACAAAATATGCAAGAAATTCCCTAGCATTTATTTTAATACCATGAACATCTACTACCTTATTCTCCGTAAGTCCAATAATAGATAGTTGTCTTAATAAATTGTTTTGCCAATCTGGAATCAATCCACCTTGCACTATTACATTCTTTAAACCCTTTAAATACCTCGGTATTGTTATCGGCTCTGGGTGACCTGTATAAGAAACTTTTACCTTGCCAATTGGTTTAGGAAACTCCACAGTCAATTCTGATTGCAATGCTGCTACATAAGTTAACTCTCCATTAATATACATTGGTACATCACCTGTAACTGCATGAAAAGTATGAAGTATAACTGCAATACCCTTGGCATCTGCTGCACTTCCAACCCATGCAATGTTTATATCATCTTTTTCATCAAGATAATCATAGCCAGCCCGAGAACATACGTTAGTAATACCTGGTGTCCATCCCATACCTATTAATATCCTTGAACCACTATTTTTTATTTTATCAGACAGATTCAACACGTCTATCGTGGCATCATAGTCATCACTAATATCAACATAATCTTTGCCAATTTTTAATAATGATTCTATGATCAATTTTTCATATTTATAAAATGGGCCGACAGTATTTATTATAATGTCTGCATCTTTAGCTGCATTAATAAGTTGTTGGGTATCATTGACATCTAATTTTATCGTGGAGATTTTCGTTAAAGATGTGCCTTGGTTTCTTAGTTCTGCTGCTAGCTTGTCTGCAGAATCCTTATTTATGTCAGCAATGATAACCTCATCAACATTACTACTATATAAATCCTTAACAGCAGCACTGCCCATATCTCCTGCTCCGCCTAATACTAAATAACTAGCGCACATTCGTTTTCACTCTATTATGGTATACTGAATAGTCTACCTTATAGCATACTGTATAAGCATTTCACTTTTTAAATAACTAAACATGTATTTAAGCTTTTTGACATTATGAATTAAGTTGATCTTGCAACAATAAAGAAATCAAATTTTTTGGTATGAATATGATAAGCTTCATACATGAATAAATATTTTAGCATAGGATATTAATGTATAAAAAATTTCACAAAAAACCAAGTCTTTAAATGTAATAGTGTTTATTATATGTAACTTAAAAGATTACTCTTTATTATTCAAAGGAAAATAAAAATAAATTATCATAAAATTTGTCATATCTTACCTTTCTCTATGTTTTAGCCTGTATTCAATCATTCGTCTTTTCTTTCTTTGCATTTATAATTTCATTTGTAGAATGAGAATTTATACTGCTAATTTTATATATGAGATTATTATTAAGTAAACTTTTATTATAAAATAATTCCCTAAGAATCTCGTTATGATAATAAAAATAACATAAAATTTATAAGTTATTATTTTGTAATTTCATACTATAAGCTATTTCGTTTAAAGCTAATCTTAACATATTTGTAATTTTTTGATGAATCAAATGTATCCTTATGTTAGCAATATCTAGATAAAGAAATAAATTTATTTTTAAAATAATTTTAATTCCAACTAATCAACTAATTATTTTATAAGCATTGAATAATACCCATAAAAGAGGGCAAGAATGGAAGAAACATTTCAAAATTTTATTGAAGATCTTATAGCCAAAAGAATATCAGGTGATATAGTTTACAATAGAAATCCTAATGTTGGCTTAAAAAAATGGAGGGAATATTTTGAAGTTTCGCAACTTGAAGTTGCTAACGTAATGGGAGTTTCAGCCAGCGTTATTAGTGATTATGAAAAAGGTAGAAGAAAACCAGGGGTTAATTTTATAAAAAGATTCGTAAAAGCACTTTTAGTTATAGATTATCAAAAGGGTTGGAAAAAGGTAGATTCATTATCTAAGGCTTTAGGTATACCTAGAGGAGCAGTAATAGATATGATGGAATTTAATGAGCCTTTATCTATTGCAGATTTAATAGAATTAGTTGATGGAATTCTTTTAACCCCAGATTATTCAAATGAGATAAAAGCATACGGTTATACTTTGATAGATAGTATTAGGGCTATAGCAAAACTCAGTGGCCCCCAGTTTTATTTTCTTTTAGGCTCAACACCTGAAAGAGCTATCGTATTTTCCAATGTTACAGCAGGCAGAAGCCCCATGGTAGCCGTAAGGGTTTCTTTAGTGAAACCCAGAATTATTATTATACATGGGCCTAGAAGATATATAGATTCATTCGCGATTGAATTAGCTAGATTAGAAGGTGTATCATTAATATTAAGCCTTGTTAAAGATATAGATCAATTAATAAAAAGACTAAGATCAAAAATCAGTTCTGAGGATTCTAACTTCCTTACTGTCTTGGAATGACTTCTGAAACAATTAAACTAATTTCTTTTATTATATTTTCTTGTCGTTAACTAATTAACAGTTTGCCAATACATTAATAATTTGATTTCTATCTCGGTTATTTGCATAATTAATTTTTTTAATTCAGTTATATTTTAATCATTACTATATTAACTACAGTCCCTTAAGCAAATTCGCTGTACATCAGTAATCGCATAATTAACAATTAATATATTCTTGAAAAATTGATAAAAAAGTAACTTTAATCTTATTACATTAGTGGTTGTCCAACTCTATCTTTAGGTGAAATTAATGTAAATACGGCAGCTATTATTACTGCCATTAAAACAAATGAGATGTCTCCTAGAACAGCACTTTTTAATATCAGGCCTAAGGCTGTGACAACATATGGTGCGAATGAAGAGAAGGCTACACCTAAGTTTAACACAAAGGCTATGTAGGAGTATCTAACTCTCGTGCTTATGTTTTCAGCAAGAAATGAAGGAAGTATTGAATATTGCCAACTAAACAAGAATCCTATAATAGCACTGCTTATTGCTATAGTCGTAAAATTATTTGAGTAAAGCATTGAAATCAATGGATACACAAGCACAGCTGTTATAACATATATTGCTGCAAGATAATATTTCCTAGATTTTAGTATATCACTTGTATATCCTAATATAGGTGATGTGACGTACCATACAATGTTTGCTATCAAAACCTCATATCCAATCTGTTTAGCCGTTAATTTAGTATATAAAGCTAAGAAATTTGGCATAAATGCTACAACACCATAATACATAACTGATTCACCAAATATTATTAAAGTTGATATTATAACAAGCTTCCAATGCTTTTTGAATACTGTGATAATAGGTATCTTCTCAGGATTAGCTTTGGCTTTCATAGCCCACTCTATACTTTCTGACACGCTCCACCTAACAGCAAGAGCTATTATTAATGGTATGGCGCCGAACCAAAACATTACCCTCCAACCTAAAGTACTAAAAGACGCAGGAGTAGGGGCGATAAAATGAGCCATCTCGGATGCCGCTACAGCAAATATAAGCCCAAGTGCTGCTCCACCTTGCTGTATTCCTCCAAACAAACCTCTTCTGTTGTCGGGAGCGTTCTCAACAACAAAAGTCATTCCTCCTCCCCATTCACCTGCAAGGAAAAAGCCTTGAACAAACCTAAGTATCGATATAAGAATTGGTGCCAGAATTCCAACTTGTGAATATGTAGGTAAAAATCCTATAAGTATAGTTGCTATGCCCATACCTAAAAGAGATACAAACCATATGTGCTTTCTTCCGATCTTATCGCCATAATGACCAAAGATTATAGCCCCTATTGGCCTTGCGAAATAGCCTAAAACGAGAGTTAAATAAAACGCCAAAAGGCTAGCAAAATAACTTGTTGATGGGAAGAAAAGTTCGGCCATAACTATACCGGCATAAAGATAAACAACTAGGTCAAAAAGTTCAAAACCCCAACCTAAGTTTGCGGATATTGCTAGCTTAAGTGCTTCACGATAAGATTTAACAGGTTGAGTATTGCTCATACCCACCATAATTCACCTGACGCTAAACTATTTGTCTAATTATAACTACAACTATTTATGCTTTTATTAACACAAATATGTATGCTATAATTTATATAAAATTATATAAATTATATAATTAATATTAGAAAATTTTTTTACTTTATTATTCTCTTCAAAAAGCAACTATCCAATACTTTTTATTAAAGCATCAAAATGATTAGTATAAAAATTCACTGGCCAGGGTTATTATAAATAATAATGTTCTTTAATAATAATTTAAGTTTTAAATATTATAAAAACTCAAATCATTACAGATTTTTAATTTTCTAGTTAAATAGATGTAATATAAAAAATTTAAATATTCACCTTTATATACTAAATTGTGTGCGGGCGAGAGAATATGGACGCAGAGTTTTTTTCTTATAAGAAAATAATAAAGATCAATAAAGAAGGATTAAATAATCCTGAAAAATTTTGGAAAGATAGGCTAAACCTAATTAGTTGGTTCAAAGAACCTATTAAAATATTAGAAGGTAATCCACCTTATGAAAAATGGTTTGTTGGAGGAATTTCAAATTTAGCATATAACGCTGTTGACAGGCATTTACCAAATGAAGCGAATAAAGTAATATTTTATTGGATGGACGAAAAACGTAATACAAGGTCAATAACATATCAAGACTTGTATTATGAGGTAAATAGAGCAGCTTATGTTTTGAAAGAAATGGGAGTAAAACATGGAGATACCGTATCTATGATTTTGGCTAGTTCTCCTGAAGCAGTTGCTTTCGGATTAGCGGTGCATAGATTAGGGGCTATAATGGTCAACCATTACATTGGTTTATCTGATGAGGTCATTGCAACAAGAATTGTCGATACAGGATCAAAATATGCTGTAGTATTTGCAAACACAATTAATGCGGGAAGTGAAATTAATATAAAGAACTATTTTGATAATGTAGCCAATAAATTTAATTTACCCGTAGAAAAAGTTCTTGTTGTGAGTAGAGGATCCTCCAATTTTGATTTGAAACAAGGTAGAGACTTAGTTTATGAAGATATAGCTCCAAAGGGTAAGGTCTACGTTCCTCCAGAACCAGTAGAAGCTAATGAAGTCGGTATGATCAGCTATACGAGTGGAACAACAGGAAAACCTAAAGGAATAACACATACTCATGTCGGGTTAGCTTTAACATTAAACTGGGTTTTTAATGCAATTTATGGCTTTAGGCCAAATGATGTTTGGTGGACGTATGCTAATGTAGGATATCTGGATTGGCCAATGGCAAATCTTTATACTGCTCCTGTATCTGGAACAACAGCTGTCATTTTTGAAGGATCCCATACTTATGCACCTGATCTTTGGTCTAGAGTAATAGAAAGATTTAATGTATCCCTAATATGGACCGTTACTGGATTGTTATATACACTGAAATCAATAGGAGATGAATCAGTTAAAGCTGGAGATACTTCTTCGCTAAGAATTATTCTAAATACTGGTGAAACATTAAATCCA
>JBMFJL010000026.1:0-7698 GCA_049973735.1 Nanopusillaceae archaeon | reverse complement strand
ATACGAAGGTATTAAAAGGATAATTAATGGAAGTAAACATAAAAATGCCTATGATTTTATGAGAAAATATGTTAAAGATTTAAAGAATAGGGAAAAGGAATTTTACAAGTACGTAAAATAAGAAATACTTTAAAAATATAAAGTATTATATTATTTTATGACAGAAAAAGTACTTAAAGAAGAATTAGAACTTTATAAAAATTTTAAAAAAGTTTCTATAGCAGAATTTTTCGAAAGAAATAGACATTTATTAGGATTTGATAGCCCGAGAAGGGCCTTACTAATATCTGTAAAAGAATATGTAGATAATGCGCTAGACGCATGTGAAGAATATAGAATATTACCAGATATTAAAGTAAATGTTAAAGAAGTTGATGAAGATATATACGAGATATCTGTAGAAGATAACGGACCAGGAATACCATATGACCAGGTACCAAATATATTTGGATCATTTCTGTTTGGATCGAAGTTTCATAGATTTGTTTCTACAAGGGGAAAGCAAGGTATTGGTGCTTCTGCAGTTACTTTATATGCTCAATTAACTACTAGAGAGCCTGTAGAAGTTATAACAAAATTAAAAACAAAAGATTATGGAATAAAATATAAAATAAAAATTGATGTAAAAACTAATGTGCCGATTGTAATAGAAAAAAAAGAAATAAAAATAGAAAAAGAGAGTGGAACTATTGTTAAAGCTAAAATAATTGGACAATATGTTAAAGGAAAACAATCGGTAGATGAATATATTAGATTAACTGCTTTAATAAATCCACACGCAAACATAACATACATAAACCCGGAAGGACAGAAATTTGTTTATAAAAGGATAACAGAATTTGTACCAGAATTAAAAGAAACAAAACCACATCCATATGGTATAGAAATTGGTTATTTCGAGAGATTATGTAAAGAAAGCAAATATAAGAATCTTGTTGAATTCCTATCAAAAACCTTCTCCTCAATAAGTAAACAAAATGCTGAAAAAATAGTTAAAAGAGCTAAATTAGATCCAGATAGAGATCCAAAAAGTTTAAATGATGATGAAATAGAAAAATTGTATAAGGTACTTCAAGAAACAAAATTAAGGGCTATGCCATCAAAATATATAGTTGTACTTGGAAGAGATCTAATATTGAAAAGTATGGAGAATATGTTAAATCCAGAATTTTCTGCTGCCATCACAAGAAGACCCGCCCTATATAGAGGAATTCCATTTATTGTAGAAGTTGGTGTGGGTTATGGCGGCAATATAACAGAATTTCAATATTATAGGTTTGCAAATAGAGTTCCTCTTCTTTATAAAGCTGGTGAAGATGCAATAACCCATGCACTGAAAAATATAAACTGGAAACATTATGGTTTTGAAGTAGAAGGTGATTATCCGAAGGATCCGATTGCTATATTAGTTCATGTTGCTTCAGTTTGGTTACCTTTTACCTCAGAATCAAAAGAAGCAATTGCGGCATACGATGAAATTGTTAAAGAAATAGAATTAGCCGTAAAAAATGCCTTAAGAGAGTTATCATTATATATAAAGAAAAAGAGAGCTTTAGAGTCAATAGGAGACAAATATAAGAATCTTTACGGATATGGCTTAGAAGTATCATCCACTTTATCAGAAATATTGAAGATAAACGAAAAGGATGCTGAAAATAGAATAAAAGAAAGAATTAAAAAGGAATTATATAATGATGTTTTTGAAATACTAAAAAGTGTAAAAGAAGTAAAATTATTAATTAAGGAAGGAAAAGATAATCAGGCAAAGAACTTGATAAAGAACATGTTGAGCGATACTGTAAAAATAAATTTATTATCAGAGAAAGAATTATCGGATATTATAGAAAAAGTAATAAAAGAAGTAAAAGAAAAGAAAATCGGATTAGAAGATTAATAAATATATTTAAAAAATAAAATATAATGACGGAATACTCTGAATATTTTGAAAAGATTTCTGATGAAGAAATTATAAAAAGAATAACAGATTTAGCAAAAAAGATATATGACGAATTTGAAAATGGAAATCCTTCAATAGAATTTGCAGTAAGAGGCAATATAAAAAATATTATATATGATGAAAAAAGGGATTTAATATTATTGAAGGAAAAAATTGGTAAAAGAGAGTTCTTAAATCTTGGTCATGTCAGAAAATTTACACAAACATTACTTGTAGCAAACTTGGCCAAGAAATTGGTAGAAACTGGAAAAACTGCCAGTCTTAGAGAAGTATTCTATCAACTTAAACATACAATAAATGTATTAAATGTAGAGACATTTGAAGATCAAGATGAATCTGATGCGGTAATTGAAGATTTGGAAAGAACCTTAAGAGCTATAAGAGAACAATTTCATATAAAAGCGGAAGGTAGGGGTGCTATATATGGAGATATAGTATTAAGAGATAAAAAGAGAGGGGATGAATGGAATTGTTCAAAACTTGGTAGGGGAGGATGGAGTATACCTTCTACAATAGAAGATATTGAAATAGTTGATGTTAATGCTGATTTTATATTACATGTTGAAAAAGAAGCATTATTCGATAGATTGATTGAAGAAAGATTTCCAGAAAAACATAGGGCAATATTAATACATGGTAAAGGTCAACCACCAAGAGGAGTTAAGAGATTAATACATAGACTTAGATACGAAAAGAAATTGCCTGTTTACGTATTTACAGATGCTGATCCTTGGGGATTTTATATATATTCAGTAATAAAGAGGGGATCTATGAAGCTATCACAATTTTCTCCACTATTGGCAACTCCAGATGCAAAATTCATTGGATTAACAGTAGATGATATAGAAGAATATGATTTATTAAAAACAAAAGCAGTGATTAAATTAAATCAAAGAGATATAAAGAGGCTTCAAGAATTAATGAATTATCCATGGTTTAAAAAATCTAAAGAATGGCAGAAACAATTCCAAAAGATGTTAAAACTTGGGGTAAAAGCAGAACAGGATGCATTAGCTAGACACTCGTTAGAATTCGTAGCAGAAAATTATCTACCGGAGAAATTAGAACATCCGGAAAAGATGCTAGACTAATCTATATGTATTTCTGGCTTTCTTTTATCTGATAGTTGTAATAGAATTTTCTTTAATAATTCCTCATCTACTTTTTCAATCCTCCCGGCTTGTATATTTTGATATAATATTAATAATACTTTAATATATCGATCTGGATAGACTAATTTTATATTCGACAATCTCTGGAGCGCTTCTTTTGTTAGATATGGTTTTATAAATAAATATATTTTATTTAGTTCTTCTTCCAATTTTTTATCCTTCTTTTCCATAATTATCTAGATTTATTGATTATATTTATTAAAGGATTCTCGATCATATTTGGGAAGAATTTTGTGTATATCTATATTTTAATTCGTATAGTTTTTTTGAGAATAAAATGAATGCAAAAGTAGAGTATAATGAATAGATTATAGATAATATTAGGTTTATAAGAAAAAAGACAAAATTTTCAAGGAAAATTGTTACTATAGAAAAAATTATATACGTATATAGTAAAATTTCAAATATACTGTAAATCATTTTGATTCCAAAATATTCAAAAAATTTTTGTAAATTATTTAAGATTTCTTTAAATATAAATAAATAGATAACTAGATAAACCGTCAAAATTATTTGATTAATTAAATTTGGAAATGAAAAATAATAACCACTTATTGAAAATAAATTATGTAAAAGCATATAGAAAATAATAGCAGTTAATAGATAAAAATGAGTTGAAATTTTCTTATCGATTTTTGTGTAGTAAAATATTGCTAACAATAATAGAATATCCTGTATAAAATAAATTACAAATAAAAGTAAAATATTTTTTACATACATATAAATAGAAAGATATAGGAAATACAATGAAAAATGATATAAGATAAATATAGAAAAATAAAATAGATTATTTAAGAAATTAATATTTCTCTCCATACCAGTATCCTTTATATCCTTCCTTAGACTCTTTTTCTAACCTGAAGAATACTAGCTGAATCCAGGCTTCGTTTATATTTATTTTAAACTTTATTGGAAAATAATATGTCTGCGTAAATTCTCCTTCATATCCTGGATCGAATAATGCTGATTCAAATTTCAATATCCCCATCCTGTTAAATGTAGACCTGGGAAAAGATATTGCAATGCAATCTTTTGGTATTTTGACCTTTGGAAATACAACATAATAATATCCTCTGTTCAATACCCAATAATTGTTCTTTGGTTTTATTTCAATAAAGCTATCCGGTATCTTTTTTATCGATTCTTTTATAATATTTAGCCTATTTTCCCCATTTACTTCAATATTCATCAAATTCTCAAATATATTTATGTCTAAATCATGATAAAAATATCTCTTATCCCCATCAATAATCCCATATTTTATTTTTTTTAATGGTATTTTATATATTTTCTTTGGTTTTATATCTATTCCTGCAGGATTTACTTTCACATAATCTTCTACAAAATTTTTTATATCTTCACCATTTAAAACACTCATAAATTTTTAAACTAATTTGAAATTTATGAATTTAGAAAAATATAAAGAATATATTCTAGATTTATACAAGTCCTTTATTCCTATTAAGGCTATAGCTCCAGAAAATGGTGGAGAAGGAGAATGGAATAGAGCAAAAGTATTGCTAGAGAAAATAAAAGATTTATTTGATGAAATAAAAGTTATAGAAGTACCAGATAATAGGGTTAAAGAAGGTTCTAGACCTAATATTATTGCAATAAAATATGGAAAAAACAAAAATAAGACTTTTTGGATAGTTGCTCATATGGATACAGTTCCAGAAGGTGATATAAAGCTTTGGAAATATAATCCATATGATGTTACTGTTGAAGGAAATAAAATATATGGTAGGGGAGTTCAAGATAATGGAAATGGAATCGTTATAGGAATTCTAGTAGCAAAAATATTAAAGGACTATAATATTGTTCCAGAATTCAATTATGGATTAATACTTGCCTCTGATGAGGAAGTTGGAAGTAATTATGGAATAAAATATATTCTAAAAAATTATCCAAATTTTTTTAAGGAAGAAGATTGGATACTGGTACCAGATGCTGGAAGTAAAGATGGTTTAGAGATTGAAATTGCTGAAAAAGGAATTTTATGGGTTAAATTCGAAGTAATTGGAAGACAGGTACATGCAAGTACTCCAGAGCATGGTTTAAATTCTACTAGACTAGGTTCCCTTCTTATAATTCAACTAGACAAAGTACTACATGAAAAATATGATAAAGAAAATAAATTATTTGCTAATAAATCTACTTTCGAACCTACTAAGGTAGAAAAAAATGTAGAAAATATAAATACTGTACCTGGTAGATTTGTATTTTATTTTGATTGCAGAATTTTACCAGATTATGATCTAGATGAAGTATATGAAACCATACTATATGTGTGCAAAGAATTTGAAAGAAATTATAATTGCAAAGTAAATGTAGAAATCGTACACAAAGATTATCCTTCTATTCTAAAAAACTTTACAAATAATGAATTTTTAGAGAAATTAAAGGAAAAAATCAAAAAACATAAAGGTAAAGATCCATATATTATTGGAATTGGTGGAGGAACTTACGCAAAATATTTTAGAGAAAAAAATTTGAATGCAATAGTTTGGAGCACATATAATGAATCTGCGCATATGCCAAACGAATATATTATTATTGATGATATAATTAGTGATACAAGAATAATAGTGGATCTGATAACCAATTCATAAACTTTATTTTTTATATTATAAAAAATGGCAGGTATATTTGATTTAGCAAAACTGTTAGCTGGAAGGTCTCCTTTAAAAGATATTCCAAAAGAAAATTTAGAATATTCTAAAAATTTGGTTGAAGAAGCTAAAAAGAATTTAGAAAAATCTGAAAATAGTTTTAAAGATAAAAATTATTCTGATTCTATATATTACCTAGAGCAATCCTTGTATAAATCAGTAATGGCCATGACTCTGCTATTTTCTATGTTAAAATTGAAAGATGTCAAAGATAAAAAATACAGCTCCTTTGAAGAATTTTTAGAAAAAAATAAAATGTTTGATAAGATGAAAAAATTAGTTGATCAGAATTCAAAAATATTTGAATTGTTATTAAGCGAAGAAAATAAGAAAAAGTTTAAAGAAGATTATGAAGAATATAAAAAATCTGTAGATAACTTCTTAAAAAAATTAAAAGACAAAAATTATAGAAAGGAAATTGTAAGATATGATGAAAATAAGTTGAATGAGTTGTTGAATATAAATGAAAAAATAACTAAATATCAATTATCAGATGAAATATTGGAAAGCTATATCAATATTGCAATGGCATTTTTAAGCAAGTTTGGTGGAAATAGATTGAATTCCGCAAATATGGGGATGGTAAAAAGTTTAATAAAAAAAGAACTTATAAAAAATAAAGATAATTTAAACATTTTTGGTAATATATTAATTTTATCTGCAATATTAATGTTATATGAAAAAGCAAGTTCTGGAGAGGATAAAGATTTAGAGTTATCTAAAAAAGATTTTAATGAAAATATGGGAATAATAAAATTATACAACAAAATAAATGCTATTGTAGGTAATTTGATAAGGTTTGAAGAAAACTTTATACAGATTATGGAGAATAAGAACAATGTTAATTTATTTTAAAAACCTAACATCAACAGCATAAGCTTCTTTTTCATTTATTAATAAAGGATTTACCTCTATTTCTTTTAAATTTTCTTTTTTATATAATTCATACAATTTTAATATTTCATTATATAATAGATGTATATTTACACCGGGTTTATTTCTGTATCCTTCGATTATTTTATGAAATTTTAATGATTTTAATCTTATCTTTAATTTTTCTAGTGTAAATGGAAAAGATAGTATTATAAAATCTTTAATTAATTCTGTGTATATACCACCAATACCAACTAAAACTATATCTCCGAAAACTTTATCGTATTTTATACCTACTATTATTTCATTAAAATCTCCTCTTACTTGTTCCTGTATTATTACTTTAGTATTAAATTCCAACTTAAACCTTTTATAATATTGTTTCAATTCGGAATAATCGTGTATATTTAACTTAACAGCATTCTTTTCAGTTTTGTGCGGCAAATCTGCCTTTATTACTAAAGGAAAATTAGCATGTAACGGTATTTCATCTACCCAATATTTTGGGACCTTTATACCATATTTTTGTAGTAATTCAAAGCCTTCTGCCAGCATTTTTTATTATAGATCTGCCAACTATATAAATATTTAATTAAAATGTCTCTAAATGAATTTTAAAATAGAATATAGCTATATAAACAAAATATTATACAAAATTTAGATGAACGCTATAAATCTAAAAATTATTGAAGTATAAAGGTTACTAAGGTAGATTAATATAAGTAACTTTATAGCATAAGTACAATTATTTATTAGAATTCCATAATACATAGGATATTTATCATTTATATTATTTTTAATTTACTTTTTCTAATTATATATCCTTCAATCAATATTTTATTTTTATTTATTATATATTAGCAAAATTATTTTCTAATTCTATTTTGATCATAACTTAGGATTATAGCCAGTTTTTAAAATCAATTAATCTTTTAAAATTATTTGATATTTATTACTAATGAGTAATAAACTAGATAATTTACTAAAAATGATAGCAGCTAACTTTAACTTAGCTATTCAAGAC
>JBMFJL010000025.1:0-8007 GCA_049973735.1 Nanopusillaceae archaeon | reverse complement strand
AGCGCTAACTCAAAAACTTAACAATGGGTCTTCGGCAACTCCAACCCCTTTTGTAAAAAATACCTTTTTAGGAACCAGTTTCTTTTTCTTCCATGGCATATACCAAATATAGATCATGATGTTTAATAGATAATTAAGATTCACCTAGAAGAAGATGCTAACCTCTCTAACTCCAATTTTTTCTGTATGGCAAATGATTCTGTAGAATTTTTATATGCAAGTATTAATTCTCTTGCCAATGCTTGAGCCATATCTTTTTTATTCCTAGAACTATGATAAGCCCCTTGTACTAGGTGTCTTATTGCCAGATCTATTCTCCTTAATGGAGCAATATCTACAGCCTTAGGATACCTAGCACCACCCATTTCAATATTTGTAATTTCTTCTCTAGGTGCAGCATTTTCAATTGCCTTAACCAATACTTTTATTGGATTTTCCTTTATTTCCTTTTCAATTATTTCAAATGCTTTAACTAATATTTTCAGATTTTTATAATATTCCCCAGAAGCATAATATGATGTAAACTTATGCTTATGACCAAAGTGACCTGGAGTCATCATTCTTCCAATAAATCTTTCAATTATTGGAATATTCCTCCTCCCAAATCTTTTATTTTGATATCTTCCATTTGTCTTCGGTACTATATATGGTTTTATATTCATGAATGCTTTCAATGTTTCATCCTCTACTTCTATCTCATATTTCCATCTACCCAAGAATTTTATCTGACTTGGATCATTAACCATAAAATAAAATGTTCAAAAAAATATTTTTAAAGAATTAGAACAATTGCTTTATAGATTTAACTACTACTGGAAGTAGTGCCAATGCAAATAATATTACAAATCCTAGTGCGAATATGTTTTCTACTGATGCTGAAACTGTTGAATATCCTACTAATAGTACTGACATTGAACTTATTATAAATATTGAATATATGAATACTTGCACAAATGGTTTAACATTTTCGTAATACTGATTTGATGATATATGTTTTGTAACGTATTCCATTACTATTAATCCTATTGATAGTATTACAAATACTCCCATTATATTTTGGAAGAATGTTGTTGTCAATCCTAACATGTTTAATGAAGCTACTACACCAGTATATATGAATGCTAAGAATAATAATAGCGATAGTAAATCTGCTACATCTTTATCATATCCTTCTATCAATAAATATGCATAACTTGTAAAGAATACTGAGAATATAACTACGCTACTTATCAACAATGCTGCTGCAGTTATTAATATAACATAATTCGCAATAAATAGTGTTACTTCATATAGATTCAATACATATTTCATTTGTAATGGTGTTAATACTGACGGTAAATAACTCATAACTCCCATAAATGCCAATACTCCAGCAATTATTGCTAATGCATAAGATAATACAGTGCCTACCCTTATTGGTGGTAATTTCTCCAATACATCCTTTAATTTATCATATATATGCTCTACACGTTCTTCTAATATTTTATCTGCTACTAACAATACTAACCTCCCTACTACATACCCCAATACTGCTCCCGCTACTAAAAAACCTAAATAGTATGCTATGGAAACTAATAGTTCGCTTAACATAGTAGATAATTATTATAAACTTATTTAAATTTAATTGTAACTAATTATAAATGGTATCAAAAAAGAATCTATCTTCTTGCCTTTTCTATTTTTCCAGTTCTTAATAATTCTAAGGGTTGTCCATTAACAAGAACTACTTTATATCTTACACCTGGTATTGATCCAATTGTCCTTCCTTTAGGACCTCCTATACCAACTATCAAAACTTCGTCATGTTCATCTATATATTTTATTGCTTTGTCACCAGGTGCAAATGCTGTAACTACTTTTCCATTTTTCTTTAATTGAACTCTAACACACTTTATCATACCAGAATATGGCTGTCTCTTTTCAATTTGAACCTTTTCCAATACTATTCCAGATGCCATTGGTGCTCCTTCCAATGGATCATACTTTTCCTTTAATCTTAACATCTTTCTCTTCCAATCCTTTTTACTCCATCTAAATTTCTTTCTATTTTTGATTAACCTCTTCGCTGCAAATAAACCATTACCCATTTTTTAATATAGATATAACGGAAATTTTATATGGCTTTTTTAGTAGTAGGCCTATTTCTTCATTTGTATAATTCAATATTTCTACTTCAAAATTACCCAATTTTGAATAATAAATGATGTCGTTTTTAATATTTTCTGGTGTATTTTTAGCTAAAAAGACTTTTTCTACCTTTCCATTCTTAATCATTTTAAGTGTTCTATTCGTTCCTATTACTATTCTTTTATCTTCAACATTCCTCTTTATATCATCAAAACTAACCATTATAGTTATTATAAAGTATTATGTTTTTATTCCTTATTACCCTCCTTACCCGAATAGTGTACACTATAAAGTCCTGTTCCAAGATAAATTGGTTGATTTATTAATACATTATCTATACCGGATAATACTTTATCTTTTTCTCCAACAATAGATGCCTTTATAAATATAGTAATTGGTATCTCAAATGCCGCTTTTGATAATACAGATTCCTTTTTTGCATGAATACCATATCTGGTTATACCTAGATATTCTCCATACCAAGTTAATAGATCTGCAACTAGCATAAAGTGTCTAAAGTTTACCTCTAGACCTTGTTCTTTATATATTGTATATATTTCGTTCAGTATTGCATTTCTAGCTGCTTCAATACCAAGAACTTTTTCAATTTCTCTTATATCATTTGTATAAACCCTAGTATAATCTACTTCAGGTAATCTTATTACTTCTGCTAAATTTGATCCTATAGTAAATATTATCCATTCATCTCCCTCCTTTACTACTTCTGCGCTTTTTATTCCCTTTATACCCTTAACCAATATTTTCTTTATATTTTCTTTTATCATATATAAATGACTTGGTTTTGCCTTTTCAGAATGAATTTTTATTATATTTTTATCCATAGTAACATTGAATTTCTTCAATTTTTTCTTTAACATTTTATATAATGTATTTTTGTCTACATCATTGGCTTTCATTTTTTCTTCATCTAATTCAATATAGATAGTATTTTCAAGTATATCTAAAGATATGGATGACACCAAATCTTCCAACAATACTTCTTTTATTTTGTTTGCAAGTCTTATAGCTGCTTCTTCATCATGTTTATATTCATCTACTAATCTTATCTTCATGTATTTTTTGCTAATCTTCTTTATTGCATCAGTTATCTCTATTAACCTGGGTAATCCTAAAGAAACCTGTTGTTCTGCTATACCTACGAAGTGGAATGACCTTAGTATCATCTGGGTAGTTGGCTCTGCCAAAGATTGAGCAGTTACTATTCCTACTGGTTCCCCAGGATCTACTTTTATCTTTTCATAAACCTTCGTTACAAATTCTAAAAAATTCTTATCATTTATTTCTTCTACCTTTTTTCTTATCCTTTCCGGTAGATTCATCTTTCTTTATTTCTTCAACAGGTTTATAAATTTGGGCCAGCAATTTTAAATCCAAATCTCCTCCAAATGATTTATGTACTGCAATTCCATCTCCACCATAAATAAATTGTACTATTCTATTATATGCGTCTCTTACTGTTAAGTCATCTGCAACATGTAAATCATATAAACTTAAAACAAGTCTTCTATAGAAATATCCAGATTTTGCAGTTCTTAATGCAGTATCCATTAGAGCATCTCTACCTGGTAATGAATGGAAGAACATTTCCCATGGCTTTAAACCTTCTCTGTATGAACTTATTACCCAACCATGATTCATTGGATGATAATAATTCTTTTCAAATATTGTTAAATTCCTTCCTTTATATCCAAAGTTTATGTAACCACCTCTATAAGCCTGGAAACCTAGTGAACCTGCCATTCTTAGTATGTTTCCCCAGTCTCCTCTAGCTCCAGTAACCGCCATTATATAAGTACCAGTTCCTTTCTTCATTTTATTTCTTAGCAAATCTTGTATTTTTGTTAATCCTTGTGATATTTCTTGCTTAGTTAATATCTCATATGTTTCTTTTCTTGTTTTTCCAGCTATAGGTCTTATTTCATTATTGACGTACATTTGATATAGTTTATCTACTTTCTCCTTTACATCACTAATTATTTTATTTAATTCCTTTTTTGTATCCTCTGAAACATCAAAATCAGATACTGTCATTGTCAATCCCACAATATATTGATAGTATATACCTAATAAACTATAGTTTTGTAATATTTTTGCAGTAAATTCCTTTCCATATAAATTATATAAGACTACAAATAATTTTCCTTTTTCAGCTTTTACCAATCCAGAATCCAAATATCCGCTAACTATTACACCATCTTTTATTTCTATTTTATCGGTTTTTAGATTTAAATCATCTGGTAAGAATACTGATGCTACTTCTTTACCAGTTAAATAATCTCTACCTTCTTTCCTAGCATTTTCTATAAATCTTGCTAATTTATTTAGATCTTTTTCGTCCGCATTGGACATGTAAACTAATTGTGATGCTAAAGAAATTGGCAATTTTGTATCATCTTGAGTCAATAAATACAATCCTGTAATCATCTCCTGTATCATTCCAACTATAAAGTTTCCATTCTTAGGGGATATGAAATTATTAGATATTTCTACTAAGTACTTTGCCTCTGCCCTTGCTTCTTCTGACCTTGGTGTAAATACATTCATCTCATCACCATCAAAATCTGCATTATAAGGTTTGACAACTACAGGATTTATTCTAAATGTATTTCCAGGTAATACCTTTACATAATGACCCATCATAGATAATCTATGTAGAGATGGGTATCTTAAGAATAATACTATATCTCCATCCTTCAAATGTCTCTCAACTATCCATCCTGGTTGCAACAAATTTGCTAAAGTTTCTTTATTTTCTTCAGTTATCAATCTTCTACTTCCATCTGGAGAAATTACATAATTTGCTCCTGGATATTTATTTGGACCGTTTAGAACATATTGTTTTAATCTTTCTAAATTCCATTCATTTACCCTTTCAGGAATTGTTAAAGTCTTAGCTACATACATTGGCACTCCCACTTCATTTACTTTTATTTTAGCATCAGGAGAAATTACTGCTCTTGCACTATAGTTAACTCTTCTACCCAATAAATCATGTCTTATTAAACCTTCTTTTCCAGAAATTCTTTCTACTATAGATTTTAAGGGTTTTCCAGATCTATGAACCGCTTTAGGAACTGATGGTAATGTATTATTGAAATATGTTGTAACATGATATTGCAGCAAATTATAAAGTTCGTCTACAATAACCTGTGGTGCTCCGGTAGTTATCGCTTCCTTTAATCTTTGATTAATCCTAACAATATCAACTAATTTATGAGTAAGATCATCTTCTTGTCTTTCTCCAGTTTCTAAAACAATCGAAGGTCTTATTGTTACTGGAGGTACTATTAATACTGTTAAAACCATCCATTCAGGTCTAGAATATGATGGATGAAATCCTAAAACATATAAATCTTGATCAGGTATTTTTTCAAATATTGCCCTTATTTCAACAGGATACATCTTTCTCTCCGTATCTTTATCTTTGATAAAGAAGAAATATGGTTTTTTAAATTCTACTTTCTTATTTTCATATCCACAATGTGGACATTTAGTCCTCTTCTTTGCTCTGGGATATACAAATTTTTTAGCAAATTTTAAAATATCATCCCATCTTCCAGCATTTCTCAATTTTTCAACTTTCTTAAGAGAAAATTCGTACTCCTCTTGTGTTAACTTTACTCTTCCACAATTATGACATACTACATTTACTAGTTCTCTTATTATTGGTATAAATTCTGGATGTAAAACCGGTCTTGCAAGTTCTATGTGTCCAAAGTGTCCCGGACATTTATTTACCGGTTTACCACATGTTTCACATACATATCCAGGATCTACTACACCCAATCTTAAATCCATCAAACCACCTCTTATTGGAGTTCCATCTTCATCATATAACTCTGGTACAATTATTTTTGCTACAGAAATCTTTCTAATAATTTCTGGACTTAAAATTGAATATTGAATTTCATCAATTCTCTTTGGATAAAACTCGGTCATTATTAGAACTTGTATCTCAATTTCAATCTTGGCCAAATTCCTAAGGAAATTAATTCTTTAAGTAATAAAGTAAATCCGTATGATAGTCTAACCTTCGAAATCTTTTCAGTTTCACCACAAACGGGACAGTAAACTCTATTTCTAATATTATCTTCAACAGCAAGAGATCCACAACTTTCACAAATATAAACTACAGTATCATCAGAAGAATACATCTCTCTTAACAATAGAGAAGCACCATGAGCAGCAAGTACTTCATTTTCCATTTCACTATACCTTAAACCACCTTTCCTAGATTTACCTTCAGTTGGTTGCTTAGTCAATAATGTGACTGGACCTATAGATCTTGCCTGTATCTTATTTCTTGCAAGGTGCTTTAATCTAAGGTAGTATGCACTACCTATAAATATTCTAGCTTTAAATTCATCACCAGTTATAGGATTATACATTGTCTCTGTTCCATCATCTCTGAATCCTAAGGATAATAATTCTTTTCTCAATTCTTCTTCTGATTCTCCATACCATGGAGTTCCATCAACATATCTACCATTTAATGTACCTACTTTCCCGCCAAGGATTTCAAGTAATAGACCAAAAGTTTCTCTTGAAGGAATACCCATGGGAGAAAATATTATATCTGGTTTTATACCGGATGCTGTCCATGGCATATCTGATTCATCTACTATCATACCAACAACACCTTTTTGTCCATGTCTAACTGTAAATTTATCACCCAATTCTGGTATTCTTAAATCTCTGACTCTAATTTTAATCAAAGGATTTCCATCTGGAGATTCGGTAACTACAACTGCATCAACATATCCTTCATCTACCCCTGACAAAACCAAAGAAGAGTCTTTCTTTCTTAAACCAGTTACAATAGATTCTGATGTTAATCCAATAAACCTTGGAGGAGAAACTCTTCCAACTAAAACATCATCTACAACAACATGAGATTCTACTGCAACAATTCCGTCCTCTTCTAAATTTTTATATTTATCCCTACCTCTGTATAATTCTACAGATGGATCTGGTATTGTAATTTCATCCTGTAATCCTCCAGGATATCTCAACTTTTCAACCTCATATGATCTAAAGTATACAGATCTGAATAGTCCTCTATCTATAGAACCTTTATTTAGTATTATTGCATCTTCAATATTATATCCTTCTTGAGTCATAACCGCTACAATTACATTTTGTCCAATCAAATCTTCATTTTGGAATATTTTATGAGAAAATGTTCTAACAATGGGTTGTTGTGGATAATACATGACTGAAATATCAGTATCAAATCTATTTAAGAAATTTGGAGAATATATGGCATGGGCCTGCTTTTGTGGTCTTACTCCTCTATTTAATCTTGCAGACTGATTCCTATTTGAAAATGGGGCTAGAGATGTAGCAATACCAAATATTACTAATGAAGATATCTCCAAATGTGTGGTATCTTCTTTTATATCTTCAGGATATAAAGCTATTTTTAGATTTTCCTCTTCAGATGGATCTACCCATTCTATTATTCCTTGCTTTTCTAGATCTGACCACTTTAACTCGCCTTTTTCCAACTTTTCTAAATGTTCTTTTGTTAATAGTGGTTTCCCATTTTTTACAACTATTAAAGGTCTTAAAATTCTACCTTTTCTCGTTGTTATATCTATTGCATTCCTCTCTTCATCATAGTAAATATTAACAAAATATGGAATTATGCCCTTCCTTCTATGTTCCTTAAATTTCTTGATAAACTCCTCAGGATTATCAACATATCCTACAAAAATACCATCTACAAAAACCTCAGAAGCCATATTTATTTATTAGCATCAATATTTTTAATTATTGATTTAAGACCTATTCTTTCTAATTCACTTACCAATTCATGTAAATTGATCATCTCAAAACTTATTTTAGATAAGAGTGTAA
>JBMFJL010000024.1:0-8290 GCA_049973735.1 Nanopusillaceae archaeon | reverse complement strand
GGCACAAACAAAAAACAAGAAAGAGCATAAACAACAAATTTTAACATCTTTGAGAAACAACGAAGATAAAAAATAACAATTAATAGAAATAGGAAATAAAGAAATTAAATATTAATGTTTATTATTCTAGTAGATCAGTGCTAGATTTATATACTTTAGAATAGAAAAGGATTTATATAACTTAAATATTTATAATATTATGATAATGTTGGTTAAAGTTTTTAAAAACAACAAAGTAATAGAAACAGAAACAGCTAAAAGAATAGCTAAATATATCCTTAAGCCGCTAATAATTGATGATGAAATCATAGAGAAGGAAGCAATAGTTTGTGATTGTTGCAACGCTCCCGTATTTAACCCACAGTTAGAAGAAGACTTAAAAAAATTAGAAGGAATAATAAGCGACGGGTATGCAGTAATCGAAAAAGTCGGTAATATGCTATATCTCAAAGAAGTAATCTGCGAAAGCTGCAGACAGGAGTATTATAAGAAGTATAAAGTTTTATAATCTTTTTCCCTTTTTTTATTATTTTACTATTATTATATATAATATGTATTTATATATGAATTAATGCAACTTTTGAAAAATGCATATATACGTATTTATATTATTAATATTATAATACATGTTAATATAAATATTATTTTTATTATTTTTTAGTTGTACCGAAAGGCTTTTATATACCTTATATATATTAATATATTATGGAAGAGATAACAAAAACTACACAAATACAAGCAGTAATAAAAATATACAACATAAAATACGACGGATGGTGGTACTACGACGTTAGGGCAGAAAAAGAAGTTGAACTTGGAACAGGAAGAAAAGTAAAAATAATAATAAATGCAAGCGTTGCAGACAAGTATTTGGTGGAGCCCAAAATAACTAGCGATATTAGAGATCCAGAAAAAGCGCTATTTAAAGACGAATATGAAGATTACAAAAAAGAAGCAGAAAAGTTTTTGCAGGAGCTAAAGGAAATATTACAAGTTCAATAACCTTTCTTTTTCCTTTTTTTTATTTTTACTGATACAGAAAAGATATATATATATATTTTATAAATAGTTATAGATAGAAATGAAAAAATTAGAAAAGAATATTAATATACAAATGAAAGCAAATGAAATAATTGAAAAAATTGAAAATGATATAAGAAAAGTTGATTATATTGTTTTCGATATTAGTAATTTAAACGTTGTAGAATTTAAAAAATTATTAAATTATTTAGAAAGTAAAATGTATACTTTAATTTTTGCTTTCGACATAGAGAGATATGATAAAAAAGTATATTTAATAGTAACAAAATTATAACCGAAAAGCATTTATATAACTTGTGTATTTATAATTTATGAATGAGTTAATAATTGCTTGCGGAGTTTGTAAAAAAGAATTATTAAGAACAAATAATTTAAAAGAAAGTATAGAAGAGTTAGCAAAAAAACATAAATTAAAAAAGTTTGTTTTTAAATTTTATGAAGGGAAGAAGATTGTTAAAAAAGTTGAAATGTTCCTTTGTGATGAATGTTATGAAAAAATTCGCTCAGAATTTGAAATAAAATATGAATTTTATGGTTGAAAAAGTTATTAAAATAGATGTGGATGATAAAAATATTGCTGAAGTTATTGAAAGAATAAAAACAGTAAAAGAAATATTGGAAAAAGATGCAAACATTAAAATAAGGGATTTTGAAGTGTATGAAACAAAAAATGGATTTCACATAAAATGTAAAGCAGAAAATATTACTCATCCATTAGAAATAATAATTTTACAATTATTACTTGGCTCTGATTGGAAAAGAGAGTGTTTAAATTATGTTAGATACAAAAAGATTGGAGAAAGGTTTGAAAAGATGAATTACTTATTCGGTGCAAAATTTGAAAATAATAAAGTTGCAAGCAAGGAAAAGATAAGAAAAGACCTTGAAGAAATATTAAACGAATGGTAGTTAGAAGATTGGTTTGGTATACAGTGATCGATGAATTAAGAGTAAGAATAGAGCTATATGAAACAGAAAGAGTAAGGTATGTGATGTTAAGAGATATTGATACCGGAAGGTTTATTAGAAAACCGAATTATGTTTTAATAAGGATGATAAAAACTGGACAATATCCGGCTAGTGTGGTAAGAATTGGGAAAGGTGCGCACCCGTTTTGGATGGAAATAAGTTATGAAAAAACAATTCCACTTGGAGAATTTATAAACAGTTTATTACCAATACACTACGGAGGAAAAGGTTATGATTTGGTTAGCTATATACAACATTTATATGATGAGTGGGAAAACGAATTAAAAGCTGTAGAATTAGACTTATTATTAAATGAACTGTATTGGGATGCTAGAGATATGATAGAAAGCCCGTTTTGGATAAATAGTTTAAAAGGTTATGAATTAGAATTTAGCGATGAAGAGGTTGAAGAATATGAACTATTAAGATATGGACATTAAGCATATTAACGAAAAATATTTATATATCTTATATATATTATGAATGATGAAAAAGTAAAAGAGTTGAAAGAGACAATAAATTTAATAGTTCAGAAACTTAAAGAAAAAAACGCAAAAAATGCTTTAGAAGTTTTAAATATATATGATGATGAAAAATTAGATAAAATTTTAAGACAATTAAGATATAATAAAAAAGAGATAAAAATGTTAAGAGAAGCGATAAGAAAATTAAATGATGCAAGAGAAACTATAGTTTATTTATATGATAATTATTCGCATGAAAATAATTTTTACTTCCTATACAAAACTATTAACAATATAGGAAAGTTGATAAATGAAATACAACAAGAAATACATAAAATAAAAGCGGAAAATTTTAGATTCACAAAAATACAAGAAGCAACAAAAATAATTTCTGCGAATGACCAAAACTATTTAATAATAACTGAAAGTGCAAAACTATTATATATAAATGGTGAAAAATATGAAATAATAGAAATAACAAAAAACAATGTTGATGAAATGATTGATAAAATAATTTCTTGCTTTATTTAATGATAGGTATACCTAATAGTTTAAATAATAGAGATAAAAACATGATTATTACTGCTATTAAACCAAAAAAGAAAAGTATGTCAAAAAAATCTTCTAAAAGCTTTTTTAGTTTTTCTTTTTCTATTTCCATAATAATATAATTATGCCTTGGTATCCTTTGTTTCCAACATTTGATAAAGAAGAAAGTGAAAAAGTTGTAAGAGCTTTTAAATCTTTACATTATGACGCTTCTTATAAGGCAACAACAACAATAGATAAAGACAGAATAGATATTAAACTTTATAAAATTGAAAATTTTTTAGATGATCTAGCATATTATGCATCCAAAGGAAAATACAAAAAAATTGAAGAAATATTAAAATGGAATGTTGAAGTTGGAGAAAAATGTATATATACATATTTTGTTGCAATTAGAGTTAGAGAAATTCCACATCCTTTAGCATTTGTATATCCAAATTATGAAGAATATTTAAAAACCCACAAAGAATATGTTTTGCACCCAATTATTAACATTCTAATGAATGATATAATAGAAATGGCTCAGATTGGAAAAATAAAGTTAGAACAAAATATTGAAACAGGATGTTTATATTTTTCGTTTCCAGAACTTAGTTATTTAATTAGAAATTTGAGGTCTTTAGATGAAATTGAAATATTTTTAGGTTTAAAACCTGTTAAAGAAGTTGTAATAGAGTATCCAATGGAAGAACTCTTGGCCGAAGAGATTAAAAAAGTTAGAGAAGAAATTGAAACATTAAGAAGAGAAATAATGAAAAGTGCATATGATATTAGATATTTTTCATTTAAAGTTGAAGAAATTGAAAGTAGAATGGAAGAGCTAGAAAAAGCAGCAACAAGAAAGGAAGAAATTGAAGAATTAAAGAAAGAGCTAGAAAAAATAAAGAAAATGCTAAAATTTTAATTATTCTGGAGAAAATGTTCTTGACTCTATTTCAACTGCCTCAATTTTTTCTCCAGGCTTATAAACTTTTACAAATACCATTTCACCTTCACTTGCTCCCAATATTTCAAACCCAGTTCTTATAGTTCTTACACCAATAAAATCTTTATTTATCATATAAATTGAAATTGGTTTTTCTGCTAAAAATGAAAATTTAATATCATATTTACCTTCAAATTCCCTTCCAAATATTTCGAATTCTTTTGCTTGACATCTAAAACTATTCCCAAAATCTTTAAATACTCCATTTCTTGATTCACAAAATTCGGCAAATTCTTTTTTAAATTCTTCTGCTGTCCTTTTCACTAATATTACCATAATATTATTTAAATTTATATTTAAATATGGAAAGGATTGATACGTTTGATATATTGTTAATATTAGATGGTTTAAAAGAAAAAATAACAAGTTATTCTGAAGCACAAAAATATAAAAATTTATTCAATTCAAATGATATTAAAATAATAGATAATTTTTTTAGAAGTAGGTTAAAAAGGTTGGAAAAAATGAAAATAATGAAGAGTGAAGTTGTAAATGGGAGAAAAATATATCATACAAATGAGAATAATGTTCAAATTGGAAAAATTGTAATTTTGTTTTTTGGAGAAAAAAAAGATGCAAAAATAAATTTAGAAAATGGTTTGTTAATTAAAACAAGTAATAATTCATACTATTTATTTACTTTAAATAAATAATAAAAAAAAGAGTAAACAAATTTTCTTAGTTTTTTACTTTTATTTACTTACAACTATTATGCTTTTACTTCAGCTACTTTTGAAAATCTCTTGTCAAGTGCCGCTAATATACATTCTCTAATCTTTTTAACTCTTTCGTCTCTGTTAGCAATACCTTTTGTTTGCATTGCACACTCTTTAAATATTGCCTTAACAACTGGATGACCTGCTCCAGGAGCTTCTCTCTTTCTTTTATAAACTGTTACATGTTTTTTAGCTTTTACTGCTAAGAATAGCCCTGGCGTAATATCTGGACTAACATATACTCTACTAGGCTGCTTAAACAATGGTGCTCTTTCTTCCCCTACTAAAGATCCTACTTTATGCAATCCTCTTGGTCTGTATATTCTTTTAACGACCATAAATTTAAGTAAAACCTATTTATATGCTTTTTCCATAATTTTTTTGTGGTTATCAAATTCTTCTTCCAATTCCAATTTTTATATTTAAGCTTTTCTATAATAATTATGAAAAAAATAAAAGAAATTGTTGTTAATGAGAAAAATTTAGATAAAACATTAAATAAAATTGTTGAAATAGCACACTTAAACAATTTTGAAATAAAAGATTCTTATGCGCTTGCAGATTTTTTAAATAAAAGATCAAAATTTTGCATTTTAGTATTTGAAAATGATAGCGATTACAGAATTATTGTATTAAAGTGGGGAGAAAAAATAAATGTTAAGGTTTAAATTGTTTGGAAAAACAAGTTTTTATGGAAGTAAAAATGAAGAGGGATTTTTATTTACTTTTAATTATGATTATTTAGCATTAAATTTAAATACAAACGAATTTGAATTTGGAGATATTGAAAACATTAAAAAATTTCTTAAAGATATAAATATTGAAGTTGATGAAAAAATACAAAGAAAAAATAAAACATTAAAAAAATTTGGAATTTTAGTTTTTAAAAGGGATGCTAATGATACATTTATAATTAGGAAAAGTTTAATAGAAAAAAAATATTTGTTTTTTGATTTTTATTTGAAAAAGTTTTTAAGAACAGATAATATATTAGATGTTGCAAAATATATTTCAAATGTTTTAAACATTTATATTGATTTTGAAGGTTTTGAAAAAATGTTTAAAAAATTGGAAGAAAAGTATGGATATAAAAATGAAAATTATAATGGAATTTTGGCATGCTGTTTATGGAAATGTAGTGCAAAAAAAGTAGAAGAAATAGCAGAGCTTTTTGGTTTTTCACCAAAAACTATATTAGCTTGGAACAGAAGATATCTTAAACTTCCTTAAGTAAAGATATATATTCAATGCTGTTGAAATAGCAATTATTGTTAAACAAACAATTATTATTTTTGTTATTAATTCATCTTTTTCCTTACTTTCTTTTGTTGCATTTAAATATGCATTTAACAATTCTTCATTACTTGCTTTTAATTTTTTATTTTCCTCTTCCAATTTGCTAATTTCTAAAGAATAATTGCTTATTATTTGCTCTAATTCTTTTATTGTTTTATTTTGTGTACCAACTATATTATACAGTTTTTTCAATTCTTTTGTAAAACCAGTTCTGGTGCTTTATTTTCAATGTCTAATACTTTTGCTTCAACTTCTTCTCCTGGATATCCACTAACATCTATAGTTTCATATGCTGTTATATTTAAAGGTTCCTGAACACTTACTGTTATTGTATGAGTTTTATATATTTTATATACTGCTCCTGCTGCTACTGATACTAGCACTATTGCAGCTATTAAGTATAGTATTTTTTTATTCATAGCAACCATAATAATATATTACCGAAATATTTAAGTCCTTTTCGCTTAAATATGTAAATTAAAATTTACAAATATTTGGAGGGTTTAAAAATGCATTACAAACAGTTTTTTTGATTTGATTATAATCTCTAATATCCAAATTTACTTTTTTATCATTAATTATAATTGTTGGTGTTGCAAAAATATTATATTTCGAGTTTATTTCTGAAACAAAATTAAGTTTAGCTCTAAAAGGTAAATATTCAACAGATCTATTTAATTCTTTAACACAATTTTCTATTTCATCATTTTTTTCATAACATTTCTCATATTTCTCAAATAAACAATTAAAAACTTTATCTGGTTCTTTTTCATTAAAACATTCAGATGAATTTAAATTTATATAACATTTTAAATGTTTAAAATAATTATCAATGCTTTTATTTATCATGCAATATTCTCTTAATGCTTCAAGCACTTCTAGATCCCCATGAATTTGAATTTCGCTTGGATAAATTTCAAATTTTACATAATCTTTAAATTCATCATATAGCCTAACTAAATTTGGAAAAAATATATTACATGCTGGGCAAAATGGCATTGTAAATACTATTATTTTTGGTACATCTCTTTTTTCTAAGAATTTTATTTCCTCAGGATAACCCCTAATAAAATATTTACCATCTTTTGTAAAATAAAGAATAAAGTTACATCCCTTAACTTCATATATATTGCCAATATCTTTAAAATCAAAATTTTCACAAAATATTCCAAGCTCATTTCTAATATATTTTTCTATTTTTTCTTTTATAGAAGCGTTTGAAATATACCAAAAAAGGAAAGCCAATACAACTAATCCAAATAATGTAGGAATTATAAATTGTTTATTAAACTTTATATTAAACTTTATTTCAACCATTTTCTATAAATATCACATTCCAATTTTCAACTTTAAAAAAAGTTCCATCTAATGTTTTTAACCAATATTTTATTTTCCCCCTTTCAACCCCTTTTCTTTCTAATTCGGAATAAATAATAGATAATGGAACTATTTTATATTTCTTTTTTAGCTCTTCCATATATTGGATAAATTCTTCCTTATTCATAATATATTAATAAAAAATATATTTAAGGCTTACTATAATTTTTATCGAAAATCTTTTAAATAATATTTATTAATATATTTATGGAGGAAGAAGAAGAGAAAGTGATAAATAAGATAATAAAATGCTTAAAAAATGGAGAAAAAACAATAAAAGAAATAGCAGATGAAGTAGAAGTTAGCAGAATTACAGTAACAAAATATTTGCATTATTTATTAGGGAAAGGAATTGTAGAATATAGAGAGGTAGGAAAAGCAAAGCTATTTAGATTAAAATGAGGCTTTCCTTTTTGGCTCCCATCAAATTTTCTTATTATAATGAACTTGTGTTTATGTTTAGATGTAAAAAAGATTTTTTAGTATTAAATTTAAATAGCGATGATTTTTATGATCTAGATTTTGAATCTTTAAAATTTGTTGTTAAAAGTTTAACAAATTTAGATATTGATGAAATAATTAGCGAATCAAAAAAATATTCAATAGCTAAAATAAATAAAGAGTTAGAAAAACATGGATTGAATATAAGAAAAGTTATAAATTTTGGTACATCAAAAATGGCAATAGTTACAAAAAAAGTTTTGAATTGCAATTATTTAGCAATTGATTATGAGAAACATAAATATTATAAATTTGATTTGATTAACGAAATTCCAAAAATATTTGAAAATGTTTTTGGAATAAAACTGGATGAAGAAACTTTTATTAAAACATATAATGAAATTGATAATTTAATTAATAATTTTAATCAAAAAGTTTATTATTCTGCTTGG
>JBMFJL010000023.1:0-8447 GCA_049973735.1 Nanopusillaceae archaeon | reverse complement strand
GTGTATCTATATTACTCTTAATAACCCCTTTTACAGGATGTTTCATGTTAGATAAAATATTATTTAGCTCTATAAAAATAGATCTTACATTATTATTATTTTTTCTTATTATATTTCTTAAGAAATTTTCGTCAAAAACAATTTTATTCTTTAGTTTTTTATTTATTAGATTTATTATATCATCTTCTGATGGAAAATGCATTTCTATTTTTTCATATAATCTATTCAAGAAAGATACTGTTGCATTCATAATTTGTGGAGAAGGTTGTATTAACATTATTGAATATACAATCCCATTATCATACATATATTTTAATTTCTTAGATATCTCTTCTGGAAAATTGTAAAATTCATCCAATATTAAAACTATGGGTAATTTATTCTTAAATTTAAAGAATAAAAACTTTATATAGGATTCTTCTTCTATTTTTTTATCTATATCTTTTTCATATTCTCCATTTATATAGATTACATTATATTCTTCTGATAGATCTTTCTTTATTTTAAAAGCTAATGAGGTTTTTCCAGATCCAATAGGTCCGTATAGAAGAAATATTTCTCCATTTCTAATAGCATATTTTACTTTTTTTACTATATCATCTACTCCAACTAGATCTTCATTTGGTCTTATATCCAGTGGATTTCTTATAAATCCGTATTTATGCCACCACATCTTTTAATTCAATATAAGTAGCTAAAGACCAGAGTTGATGTAGGGCCCCTGCAGGTTTTAATTTACTGGCGCTAGATCTCTCAGGTAATGTTCCTATCATTTTAATTAATTGTAAATCTGATTCTAAAATTTTATTTATTTCATCTCTATATTTCTCTTTATTTACTTTATATAATGATATAGCCGCAATATTATTTATATATATCCATGAATCTCCATTGTGCATTGATTTTCCCTCATTCAGGAAGTAATTGTCTTCGTTTGTATCTTTTATAAAGTTTTTATCTAATTTTGATAGACTTGAAATTCCACCCCAGTCTAGATATAAATGTAACATTGCATAGTCAAATATTTTCTCCCATTCAATATTGGAGAACAATTTTGGATAATAATAGTAGGATAAAAATATGTTACATCTTATTTTTCTGTCTTTCAAATCATCGTATAAAGATGAATCAGATAGATAATAAAGTTTTACAGAATTCTTTAATTTTTCCAACTTTTCTTTATATTCAATATTTTTTGTATGATTGTATAGATTATCATAGACATCCATCATTAAAAACTGGATTTCGATTGGATACTGTCTATTTAATGTATCCATCCAAGTTTCATTTGGATACGCTCTAAAAAGGAAATATTTATCATCAAGATAATTGTATTCGTATGAATTCAAAGCTATTAATGCATTTGATAAAAGTTTATTAAATTCAAATGAATCAAATAAATCTTTGAAATCAAATAATCTTTTTATATATAATCCTAATCCATCAGAATTTCCTATATTTTGTCCGTTTATATTTCTTAATCTTCCATCATCTAAAAATAACTCTGAATATTCGATTAATTTTTTCTTTACAAGATCTTTAAATCCTGCTTTATATAATCCTGGTAAGGAAATTAGAACATCCCTAGTCCACTCTTGGAAATACCATGGAAATCCGGCAGCAATTTTATTATCATAAATAAAAGATTCTAATCTTTTCTTTATTAGCTTGTTAATGTTAAATCTATCTTCATCTATATTATTTTTAATATTACTAGAAAGTATGATCTCTAATTTATTTGATAAAAATGTAAATGGTACATATAGGTACCTATCATATGGAGGAGATTTTCTATATTCATCATAATTATAATATACTTTTACCCATTTTTCATTATTTTCATATAGATATATGAAGTCTTTAATTCTAATAATATAATTTATTTCTCCTTTATTAAAAGTAATTTCTACTAAATTATCATTAATTTTTCTGTAATTATATATCCTTCCCCATTCATCTATATCATATAAGTGCCTTACATCAAAATATACCTTCAAATATGCTTCTCTATTAGTTTTATATATTAATTTTCCATCTAATAATTTATAATTTTCCCAACTATTATCTTCATACAAAATTTCTAATTCGTTATAGTCTTTTAATTTTATTTCTTCAATTTTTTTATTTTTTAAATTCATGTTTTCTATTCTATCTATAGTTTTGATATAAAAGTTGTTATATCTAGATAATAAACCGAAATACCTACTACTATATAGTAAAGGTAAAATGAAAATATTATTTCCTTCAGTTATTAGGGAATAATCAAAATGTGATAATTTCATTTCGTTTATCATAATGTTATTTTTCTATGAAAAGTTTTATAACTATTTTAAAAATTATTACCTTTATGAAAATATTATTTTTATCTTGGGGGATACTTCCTCAAAAAACTGGTGGACTTGAGAAAGCCACATATTATTATTTTAAATATCTTACTAAATTTGGAAATGTAGTTTATTTGATAATTCCGAACTTGACAAAGGATGTTATAGAATTTTGGAAAGGAAAAATAGGAAATTCAATGATCTTTGGATTAAATATGAATATATTAAAGAGTTATATAGATTATTTTAAGTACGAATCTCTTACTTTATATAAGAGAAATATCATAGACTATAAAAAAGCAGTTATGGAGTATAAAGAAAAGGTTATAGACCTATTGAAGAAGTTAAACTTGGATTTTGATATTATTTATGCATATGATTGGTTAACTTTACCAGCAGCGATGGAAATTAAGAAAATATATAAGAAACCATTGGTAGTGCATTTTCATTCATTAGCATATGATAGGGTTGGCGCAAATCCAGAATACTTAAAATACTTAATTGATTATGATTATGGAATTGAACTAGAAGGTTCTATGTTGGCAGATAAGATAATTGTAGTAAGTAAAAGGGAAAAAGAAATATTAGAAAAATACTATTATGTTCCTGGAGAAAAAATTGAGGTAATTTATAATGCACCAGATGACGACTTTAGTATAAAAGAAAAAATAAGAACAAAAATAAATGAAAAATATAAGATAGTTTTATATCTAGGAAGAATGACATTGCATAAGGGACCAGATTATTTATTATTAGCTGCAAAAAAAATATTGGAAAAAAGAAAAGATATACTGTTCATTTTTGCTGGAACTGGTGAAATGTTAGAGAAATTAATAAAAATGGCTGCAGATCTTAATATATCTAAGAATGTTGTTTTTACTGGTTGGGTTGATGATGAATTAGCAGAATATTTATATTCAATTTCTGATATATTTGTTTTACCTTCAGTATCTGAACCATTTGGTTTAACGCCATTTGAAGCATTGAGATATAAAAATTATATTATAATATCAAAACAAAGTGGTGTTTCTGAAGTATTAAAAAGTGCATTGAAAGTGGATTTTTGGGATGTTGATAAAATGGCGAATTATATACTAGCTTTACTAGAATATCCAAAATTGGGAGAAATAGAGATAAAATTAACTTTGGAAGATATAAAGAATTTATCTTGGAAAAATTCTGTAGAAAAATTAATTCAAATTTTCAATAGTTTGGTAAGATAACTCTATATCTCTTAATATATTCATGTAAGATATAAAGGAATCGTATGGAGATGCAAATGCCTCTTCTCTAAAGTATTTATGTACATCTCCATCTGCATTATATTTTAAACTCATATAATAGAAGTTGTCCGAAGTAGAAAGATATCTTAGTATGTTTAATATTTCTTTATTATTTTTGTTCTTCTTATACAATTCTTTTAAATAATTTAAAGCTTCCCTTTGTATGCTATCACCCAACCATGCTGATAGATCTGTTTCAATATCTGCCCAGGAAATTAATTCTTTAATATCAAGTTCTCCTTTTACTTCTAGATTCTCAGCCGCTTCGGATACAGTCATTGTATTGAAATATTTTTCTTTACCAATATATTCTAATAATTTTTTCCAGAATTCAAATATTCCAGATTCCTTCCATATATGTTCTCCAATGGTTTCAAAATCCATAAATATATTTATGACATCTCCAGGAGTATTTTTTAACCATAGATAATATTTATCTGCTGTTAATGGATATTCAGACCATTCTCTATTTGTAAATCTAAATGCTATATCATCTGAAAGTTTATAATTTCTTAATAATAATCTAAGGTTGTTATGTTTAAGTTTATACAAATAATTTGGGCTCCTCCATCCAAGAATCTTTTCTGTTCCTTCAGTTAATGCACATACAAATCCCAAAGAATATACTATTTTTCCAATATCATTATTAAATACCAATTCAAAATTTCTGAAAGATCTAGTTTTATATCCAAAGACTTCTTTTATTTTCTTTCTATGTAACTTTATTTGTTCTATAAATTCTTCTTTATCTATTAAATATGCCACAGAATGATAATAAGTTTCAGAAACAATTTCAACATTTCCCGTATTTATTAATTCTCTCCAAAGATCTATTATCTCAGGATGATATTGCTCTAATTGTTCTATTAATGTTCCGGATATTGAAAAAGAAAATTTCAAGTCATATTTTGTAATTGCATCGTAAAACATTTCTAATGCCGGTTTATAAGATTTCATTACTACTCTATCAAGAATTCTTTTATTTAATTCATCGTTGAAATAATTTTTTGATCCTATATCAAAGAAGGAATAGTATCTTATCCTTCTAGGTTGATGTGCATGGAAGTAAAAGACCAAATTTACCATAAAATATTTTTTAATAACTAACTATATAAAGTTATTATGATAGTTGTATCAAATGAAAAAGAAGCTTTTATCACTGTCGACGGACAAAAGTTATATGGTTTGCAGGATTTACTCTTATGGATATATAATTCTAGTAAGGATGATTTCTATTATCATTTTGCTGGAAAGCATTTTTCAAATTGGATAAGAGAATCTTTAAAAGAAGAAAGATTAGCTAAAAGAATTGAAGAAGCAAAAAATAAAGAAGAAGTAATAAAAATTTTGGAAGAATATTTGAAAAATTACGAAAAATATAACAAAAGAAAATATAGGAGGGAAGAGGCTGAAATAGAATTTATAAAAAATTTTGAACTATGATAGTTTCATTCATATCTATGAAAGGAGGAGTAGGAAAAACTACTTTAGCAATAAATTTAGCAGCTTATATAAAGAAACTTTATGATTATAAAGTATTATTAATAGATACAAATGGAATGTATTCACCAAATTTAATGTATATAAAAGATAAATTAATATCAAATACTAGATTATGGCAAGATATAAAGATATTACCATTCTTTCATTTGAAAATAACAAATGGTCTTTATGAAGGATTTGAAAATGATTTATCTATTCTAAGTAAATACTACAATTATATAATATTTGATGTATTTCCAGATCCAAATTTAATAATTAAAGTCCATAATGTATCTGATATAATATTCTTAGTGATCAATCCTGATTTGTATTCATTATACGTAAACAAAAAAATATACGGTTTTTTAAATAAAAATAAGGTTAAGATAATATTAAACAAATATGATAGAAGTTTAGACATAGATTTTGTTGAGGATGTATTTGAAAAAGAATTATACACAACAATTCCAATAATAAAAGATTTTAATGAATACCAATATCAGTATGCTCCAATAATATATTATAGAGAAAGATCGAAGGCATTAAAATATATAGATGAGTTGGCATATTTATTAGTTGGAAAAAAGAGGAAGAGAAATATATTAGATATAATATTTAGATGAAAATATTCGAGCAATCCTGGGAAGTTTGTAATAAAGTAGGGGGAATATATACTGTAATATCAACAAAGGCAAAATATTATGTAGAAAAATATGGTAATAACTATTTTTTAATTGGGCCATATAAAAATAATTCTGATTTTATTCAAACAGAAGCCCCAGAATATATAAAAGAAATAAATAGAGATTTAGATCCAATAAAAATATATTATGGATATTGGAATATAGAAGGAAAACCCCAAGTTTTGCTAGTTGATTATAATGAATTCTTCAAAAAGGAGAGGGATTATTGGAAGTATAAATACTGGGAATGGTTTAAAATAGATTCTCTATTTTCAGATTTTACATTTGACGAACCTCTGTTATGGTCAGTATCTGTAGGATTATTATTAGAAAAATTGGATAATTATTTTTTCAATGAAAAGAAAATTTTGCATGCGCACGAATGGTTATCTGGCGGTACAGTTTTATATGTAAAAAAGAAAGGATTGAATTATAAAACTGTATTTACAATTCATGGTACTGTAATTGGTAGAAGTATATCGGAAAAAAATGTTAATGTATATGAATATTTGGATAAAATAAATCCGGATCAGGACTCCTATAGGTTAGGAATACATTTCAAACATCAATTAGAAAAAGCAACAATAATACATACAGATGTGTTTACAACTGTTTCGGATAATTTATCTGAAGAAGCAATTAAAATATTTGGAAGAAAACCAGATTATGTAACATATAACTATATTGATGTAAAAGAAAAAGAATTAATTTATTACTATAATATTGGAAAAAGATGGATAGAGGAATTTTTGACATGGTATTTTTATCCATATTATGATTTGCCAGACAATTATTTATTATTATATACAATAGGTAGATATGAACCATACAATAAAGGGATAGATTTATTTATTGATCTTTTAAAATATTTAGAAGAAAATAAAATAAATACTGTAGCATTTATATTTGTTCCATACGAAACAAAGGGAATAGATCCAGATGTTGTAAGATTGTACAAAGATTATATAAACACAAAGAAGTTCATATATGAAAATGACTATAACATAATAAGATCTTTATACACTGGTAGAAGGATATTAGATAATAGAGATAGAATAAAACATAAGAATCCACCAATTGCTACCCATATAACAACTGAAAATTTTATAATTAGAAAAATTACATCATATAATTTGATTAATGATGAGAAAAATTATGTAAAAATAATATATGCCCCTGTTTATGTTGGAAACGATATAATATTTAATATAGAACTGGAATATTTATTGCCAGTATTTGATTTTGGAGTATTTTTATCCAGATACGAACCATATGGATATACCTCTCTAGAAGCTCTCTACAACTTTGTTCCAATAATAATATCAAATAAAACTGGATTTTATAGAAATTTAATAAATAAAGGTATAAAAAGTGATTTTATAATACCTGTAGATCCATTTAATTTTGAAAAAGATTTAGAAAATGTTCTTAATAAAATAAAAGAGTATTATTCTTTTGACATGTATAAAAGGTTAGAAATTAAAAAGCAGATGTTTGAAATAGCCAAAAAGTTTTCATGGAAAGATAATGTAGTAGAATATTTCAATATATATGAAAATATTTAAAGTATTAAGAAGTATTTAAATATAATATGGGATCTTTCGCTAATGTAATAATTACAATAATGAATAATTTAGGTATTGGTCTGATATTTTTATTTTTATTTTATTTTGCAATATCTTATGTAACAATTAGATTCTTATTAGAATCTTATGTATCGAGTAGAGGAGATAAAGATAAAGATGTTAAAAATTTAATACATGCTATATCATTGATATTAGGTGTATCGATAGGATTCTTTTTATCTACTTTTTCTGGATTATTATTATTTACACAATATTTTCTTTCATTTGTAATTACCACTGTATTAATATTCTTCTTTTTCTTATTAATAGCAAATATATTTACTGGTGGCAAAGTATTTGAATTTTCATCATCTCAATTAAAGGATACATCAAAAGATGCTGCAAAATATTTACCCTTAATAATATTTATATTTCTAGTAGTCTTTGCATTGTTATCATTATTCTATGCTTATCAGGATTATTTTATATCATTATCTCTAGGGACAAATCCTCTCTCCTACTTTTATTATCAAACTTTTAATCCATATATTTTATTTCTAGTTATTTTCTTTATCTTAATTGGAACTGGTATAATATTAATGGGATCTGGTGATTCTGATTCTAAAGAATCTGGAGGTTCATCCCAAAAACAAGAGAAAAAATAATTTATTTTAATTCTTCAATTGTACATAAATCTCCGCATAGTTTTCCAATATCTGAATAAAATTCTGACAATAAACCAATTGGTACTTCTACAATAGCAACATAATTTTCACTCCAGTCTTCTTTAATAACCTTATACTTATTTTTTATAATTCCTATTATTTTATATTTTTCTGGTGGTACTATTATTCTAATATTTTTATATTCTATTTTTAATGGATAAAATTTTCTTATCTTTTCTATAGCCTCCATTGCTTGTTTTTCTATAGGATCATTCAAATTTACATTGTATTTACTCATTTCAAGTAGCTCTTTTGCTCTTTCATATGTTAAAGGCATTTTTGTTTTAGCATCCATTGCAACTCTTCTAATATATTCGATAATTTGTTTTTTCTTTTCTTCTAAAAGTTCTCTCTTATATTCCGTAGGCAATGGTATGTCTGTATT
>JBMFJL010000022.1:0-8759 GCA_049973735.1 Nanopusillaceae archaeon | reverse complement strand
ATATAAATTTTCTTAAAAAAAGAAAATATATATGCCGCGGTGCCCGAGTGGCCTAAGGGGGAGGGCTGCAGACCCTCTTCATCAGGGGTTCGAATCCCCTCCGCGGCTTATAATAAATGTTCTCTAGAGAACCAAATTTATAAATAATTTATAAATATGGTTCTCGAATCCGTCATTATTTTAACTATTCTACGAACATTAGAGAGAGAATAAATATCTCCAAATCGAATTCTGTATTTCTTTTCCTAAACCAGAAATAACACTATCCATTATAAATATATACCTTTGCGTTAATTATATTGTATTAAAAACTACAAATTAAAAAAATATTATGATATAAACTCTTTTTCTACGTATTTTTGTAATATCTTTGGAATATATATTCTATTATTCTTATAATCAAAATTATTTTCTAGTATACATGTAATTGTTCTTTGTACTGCTACTAATGTACAATTCAATGTATGTACATACTTTAATTCATTATTTTTAGTTCTATACCTAATATTAGATCTTCGCGATTGCCAGTCTGTTACATTTGATCCAGATATCAATTCCCTGTATTTTTGTTGTCCCGGGAACCATCCTTCTATATCATATTGTTTATAGTTTCTCTTACCCATATCTTTAGATGCAATTAAAACAACTCTATATGGTATATTTAACTTCTGTAAAAATTCTTCAGCATTCTTTATTATTTCTTGATGATACTTTTCGGAATCTTCGGGTTTACAAAATATATATTGTTCTACTTTGTGGAATTGATGTAATCTAAACAGTCCTTTTGTATCTTTTCCATGTGCTCCTGCCTCTTTTCTAAAACATGGACTCCATCCAACATATTTCAGAGGTAAATTATTTTCTTCGATAATAGAATTGTAATATAATGCAGTAATTGGATGTTCTGCAGTTCCAATCAAATATAAATCTTCTCCATCGATCTTATACATCATATCTGCATAGTCATCTAATGTTATTACTCCATCTAGAACCTCTTTTTTTAACATATAAGGTGGTATTGTAGGCTTATAACCTTTATTTATTAAGAATTTTACGCCCTCTATACTCAATGCTAAATCTAGTAGGACTAAATTATTAAATTCAAAGTAAAATCTTGATCCAGCAACTTCTCCGGCTATGTCAGTATCTGCCAATTGAAAATCTTTTAATATATCATATTGATGCTTTAACTCATGATTTATCTTTGCATATACTACTAATCTATCTTGATTTAATTTTTCAAAATCTAAAGCATCATTAAAGTTTATTTCAACAAAATCTTCTTTATCCTTTAAAATATTTATTAACTTTTTTAACAATTCTTTATTCTTTACATATTTTTCATAATTTTTTTCCAATAATTCTTCAACCTCTATTATTTTCCAACCGTATTTCTCTGTTTGTTCTTTAAATGAATTTATATCATATACCCTAGGTATACCCCAAAATCTTATTGGTGTATTCATAGATTCGTCCCCTACAGGAACTTCTGGAGATATCAAGTTTGGAAAGTTCCATAAAAGGTCTATTAAATTATTTTCAACATTTTTGTACATTTCCTCCAATTTATCTATTTCTTCATCAATTATTTTTATATCTTCCTGCAATTTATTCAAAAATTCTTCTTTTATATCTCCTTCATGAATATCATATCCAACTTCAATAGCCTGTTTTATAAAATCTTGTCTGCTAATTTTTCCATCCAAATATCTTAATGCTGAACCATATAGTTTTGATAACAAGTTTTTCTTATGTCTTAGCTTATCTAGTTCTCTCTGCAATTCTCTCCTCTTATCATCTAGCTCTATAGCTTTATCTACTAGTTTTTCATCCAATCCTCTTTTTCTAAATGTATCCTTGTATAGTTCTACATTCTTTCTAAAAAATTCTATATCAATAGGTAGTCCCATTTGACCGATATGCCATAAATATTTTAATAAACCTTATTTTTTAAAAACTATCAAATTTAAAAGATTTTATCCTATAATATTTATACTTATGGCTAATGCAAAGATAAACTTAGAATTAAACATTTAGAAAATGAGAAACAAGAGATACCAATATGTATCATGTTATTATTGCGGAAGAATGGTAAGAATGGATAAGGCGATAAAGCTTGTTATTTCTCCAAGGCTAAAATTAGATGTACCGCAGGAACAAAGTCCACAACTTGTTATTTCTAGTCCGACAAAAATATATATTTGCCCAGCTTGTGCTAGATATAGGGGTATATCAAAGAAAGATATAAAAAATAAGAATAGAGAAGTTGATATATTGAAGAAATTGGGAATTGAAATTTAATGGCTGTTATAGAAGTTTCTCTAAGCGAATTATTTAAATCTATAGGAAAGGTATTATCTGAAAAAGAATTATCCGAATATTTATTAAATATAAAATGCGAATTAGATGAAATAAGTGGAAATACTGCAAAAATAGAAATTAAGGATTTTAACAGACCAGATTTATATTGTATAAATGGTATAGCTAGAGAATTAAAAGGTATTTTGGGTATAGAAAAAGGAATACCAAAGTTTGAAGTTAAAGATTCTACATACACTTTAATAGTAGATAAAGAAATTTTAAATGTAAGACCATATATTGTAGCTGCCGTAGTAAAGAATATAAAATTAAATCAAGATAGACTTAGCGATTTAATACAACTACAAGAAAAAATATCTCGATCTTTTGGAAGAAATAGGCTAAAAGTGGCTATAGGAACACATAATCTTGATTTAATCAATTTTCCAGTTTACTTTAAATTAGAGGATCCGAACAGAAAATTCGTTCCTTTGGGATACAATAAAGAAATGACATTGAGAGAAATATTAGATAATACTGAACAAGGCAAAAAATACAGGCATCTTGTTGATAAATATAACAAGTATCCAATACTCGTAGACTCTAAAAATAATGTGTTATCTATGCCACCTATAATAAATTCAAATACTATAGGAAGACTTAATGAAAATGTTAGAAACATATTCATAGATGTTTCTGGAACAGATTTAAGTAAGGTTTTAATTGCTTTAAATATAATTACATTATCTCTTTATGAATATGGTGGAGAAATTTACTCTGTAAATATAATTTATCCAGATAAAAAATTGAGAACTCCAGATATTAAAATAATAGAAAAAGAATTTGACTATAATAAGATTAAGAAATATCTTGGAATAAAATTAAGTGAAAAAGAGATTTTGGATTATTTAAGAATGAAAAGATTGGATGGTGAAATAAAAGGCGATAAACTTATATTAAAATATCTTAACTACAGATTTGATCTTATATCTGAATATGACATAGTTGAAGAAATATTAGTTGCCTATGGATATAATAATTTAAAACCAAATAAAGTAAAGTTGTATACAAAAGGGGAGATAAGTAAAGAAAGAAAGATTTGGAATAAAATTAGAAAAATAATGGTAAGTATGGGAAATATAGAAATATATACACCAGTGTTATCCAATAAAGATATAAACGAATTTTTCAAAGAAGACAGGGAAATAATAGAAATAGTAAACCCAATATCTAATAATTATAATTCCATAAGAGTTTCTTTAATGACTTCTTTTTTACAGCTTTTATCTGATATTAATGAACTTAGCTTTCCAGCAAAAATATTTGAATTAAACAGGGTTGCGTATATTAAAAATAAACATATAATAGAAGAAGCACATTTACTATCTGTATATTCAGATTATAAAGTAACTATTAATGATTCTAAAAAAATATTGGAAAGATTAATGAAAGAATTAAAACTAAAATATGATATTGTCGAATCCAAGCATGAATTTTTAATTGAAGGAAGACAGGGAGATATATATATAAATAATGAAAAGGTTGGTTGGATAGGAGAAATAAATCCTATAATATTAGAAAAATTAAATATAAATTATCCTATAACCGGCTTTGAAATAAATTTAAATAAGATATACAAATATATTGAGGTATGATATCAAAATTAGAATATGATGTACTATCTGTATTAGAGGATAATTACTTAGAGTTAACAGATATTTCTGAAAAACTAAATCTAGATAAATTTAAGGTACTGAGAATCTTGGGTTTTTTAAAAGAAAAAGGTCTTATAGATTTAAAAGAAGAAAGAAAGAAAATATATGTTTTAACTAAACTTGGTGAAGAATATTTAGTAAATGGATTACCGGAAAGAAGATTATTAAACCTGTTAAAAGAGAAAAAAGAGATAAAAATGGATGAAGCAAAAAACATATTAAATGAAGATGAATTATCATATTCTATTGGATTTCTCAGAAAAAACGGTGCTATAAAAATTGAAAATGAAAAATTGATATTTATTAAAGATATAGAAACATATGAAAAATATCTGGAAAAAATTAAATCTGGTAATTATACAGAAGATATTATTAATTTATTTAAAGGAAGAAAAGGTATTATTAAAGAAAAGGAAGTGGTATACTATTTTGCAAGGATAAATGACGAGGGAAAAAAGATACTAAAAGAATACAAACCGGAAGAATATATAGATGTACTAACAAAGGAAATCCTCGATAAAAAGGTATATAAAAATAAAAAATTCAGGCCATTCGACATAAAAATAGATGTAAAACCGGAAAGTATGGGAAGGTATAACCCATATTTGGAATTTCTAGATATGGTAAGAGAAGAACTTATCTCGATGGGATTTAAAGAAATGGAAAAATATAATATGATAATATCACACTTTTGGGACTTAGATGTACTATTTGTCCCACAAGACCATCCTTCTGGAGATATATCGATAATGGACGCATTTTATATTAAAAATATAGATCAAATTGAAGATTTTCCAAAAGAATTATATGAAAAGGTAAAAAACACACAGATGAAATATTTTGGAGATTATAATGACTATATAGCGAAAAAACCAATGATGATTTCTCATAATACAGCAATATCGGCAAGAACACTATTAGATCCTTTAAAACCAGGTAAATATTTTCTAATAGAAAAGGTTTTTAGATATGATACTATAGATGCAAAACACTTTATTGAATTCAATCAATTAGAGGGTATTGTGCTAGATGATAATTTAAATTTCTTAGATCTATTAGGAATTATAGAAGATCTTGTTTTAAATGTTGGAAAGGCAAAAAATGTAAAATTTTACCCAGCATACTTCCCATTCACTGAACCATCAGTAGAGGTATATGCAGAGCATCCTAAACTGGGGTGGATAGAAATAGGTGGTGCTGGAGTATTTAGAGAAGAACTATTAAAACAATTTGATATTGACTATCCCGTAATTGCTTGGGGTTTGGGAATTGATAGATTAGCCACTATTTACCTAAATATTAATGATATAAGAGAACTTCATACCAGGAATATTAAAAAATTACAAGAATAAATATAATTTTTATGAATGATACATTTAATATATTAATAGATTTTTCAAAAGAATTAATTGAAAAGGTTGATGGTGTTGTAAAAGGGATAATTTTATTTGGTTCTTATGCTACAAATAAGGAAAATCAAAAATCAGATGTAGATATATTGATTTTAGTTGACGATATTTATGCTGGAGAAACCAATTTAACTATAACATTTTATTTCGATAATTTAAATAAAATATTAAAACAGGAAAAATATAGCAAAATACATCCTACAACATTAACTTTGTCAAAATTTTGGTCAATGGTAATTGATGGAGATCCTTTAGTTTTAGATATAATTAGAAAGGGGACTCCAATAATAGATCCAACAGGTATATTTGGTACTTTGAAAAAAATGTTAGAAAATGGTATGATAAAAACATCTGCAGAATATTTAGAAACAATGAAAAGAAGATCAGAAGAATTACTAAATTATTCAAACTTTTTAATGATAAAAGCATTTGAAAGTTTTTATAACTCAGTAATATTAATTACACAATATTATCTAATAAAAAGTGGATATAAAATATATGGACCGGAAGACATAATAGAAAAATTAGAGGAAATAAAAAGTAATAAAAAATTGGATAAAGAGATATTGAAATATTTTAGGGATGTATATAATTATATGAAAAAAATAGAGCATAAAGAAATAGATAAAATCGATTTTGATATATTTAAAGAATTCATCGAGAATTATTCATCTTACAAAGAAAAATTAAAAGAAAAATTCTCTAAATAACTTTTTATAGGGATCCAATTACTTTAAGTTTTCCGCTACTTACATGTTTTGCGATATGAGAAATTACCATTGTTCCACTTCGCTCATCATAGTAATATAATAGTCTATGATCACCTCCAATCGCCATCTCTAGCATTCCATTTATATTCTTTCTAAATACATCTTGCCTTTCTGATATATCAATAATTTTATTTACTATATCCAATAAAAACTTCCTATTATGTATATGCTTTTTTATAATTGTATTTAGAGCAAAGTCTATTAATTCTACAAACTCTTCAATGAACTCTCTATTATTAAGCAGTTCATAATTATATCTCAAAAGTTCGCTTATCACAATTTTTCTAATTTCTTCTTTTCCATTTATTTTATTATCATTTGCTATTTTTTCTATTATATCCGATACAAACTTATTTCTCATATCTCTTAAAATATTAAGCGTTTCTTTATGTATTGTAGGTCCTCTACTTCCTAGCCTAACATTAAACATCACAGGTTTTAACCTGATTATACCCATAATCATTAAAAGTTCTTTGTCTATTAAAAATTATTATGAAATTTACTTTGATTGGTCATGGGGCTGAAGCTAAAATATATCTCATCGAAACTGAAGAAAAATCAGATTATTATATATTTAATTTTACACCAGAAATATTAAAAGAAATGGAAATAGAGATAAAAGAACCATTTAGTATTAAATACATTGAAAACAAAATAATTTTAAAATACAGATACAAGAAAAAATATAGAAATGAAATTATAGATTACGAATTTAGAAAAAATAGGACTAGGATAGAAAGAAAGATATTGAATAAGTTAAAAAATGTAATAAACATACCGGAGTTAATATATTACGATGATGAAAATGGTATAATTATAATGGAGTATATTGATGGTTATAAACTTTCAGAATATTTAGAGAAACTAGATTATGAAAAAATATTATATGAAATTGGAAAGAATATAGGGCTGATACATAAAAATAAAATAGTTCATGGAGATATAACTACAGGAAATATAATATATAAAAATGGTAAAATATATTTTATTGACTTCGGATTAAGTTTTTTCTCAAATAGAATAGAAGATTTCGCAGTAGATTTACATTTATTCAAAGAAACATTTGGATCAAATCATTGGAGAATATCGGATAAATTCGACATTGTTTTAGAAGGTTATAAGGAAGGTTTTCCAGAAAAATATGATGATATATTTAAGAGGTTAAAAGTTGTTGAATCGAGGGGTAGATATAAATCAATATTGTTTTGATATATTGCTAAACATCATTTATAAAGAATTATTTAAATAAAGCAAAGAATTTAATTTTCTTATGGCAACCTATGTATGTCCAATCTGTCATTCAAACAACATAGTACCACTATTTGCAAAGAGCAATAGATGGATATGTTTAGACTGCGGTTATGAGGGGGTTCCACAATTAATTGCAGAGCATCTCAAACCATTCTGGGAAGAATATCTGCAAATAGAAAAAAGAACACCTGTAAGTAGAAAGTAAATATCATAAAGCTAACTAATAATATTTTTTTATGTATGATTTTTGTTTGCCTGAGGATAACGAAGAAAAGTTATTAGAAGAATATTTAAAAAATAAAATAAGAAATATTGTTTTTTGTTATAAAGTAAATAATAAAGAAGATTTGAGATTTTTTAAACTTAAGAACATATTATATTTTAAAAAAATAAATTTATTTTATTGTGCATTAATTGACAATGAAGATCCAAAAAAATCTATAGAATTAGCCAATGAATTATTCTATTCTGAAAAATATTACAATGATCTAGTATTTATTTTAGGCAGAAATTTTGACTATAATGAAAAAATTTTGACAAAATATTTCTATAATGGTGTTGTAAATCCAATTTCATATAATGAAAGGTACAAATTTTTTGGAATTAGCTATGTTAGTATTAAAAGATTAAAAAATAACAGACAAGCAGTTTTATTTTCCATTAAAGATCTGATAAATGACAAGAAAAAATTTTATTCATCTATAGAATTTGTTAAATTTGCTCAAAAGAAATATATAGATATTTTAATTGGTTCTTTTGCAAGAAAAGGATATGAAGTACCTGATAGATACCATATTTACTCCTTTTATAAGGTTTTAGGAATTTATTATAGTTTAAATTACTTGAATAAGATATTCAAAAAACAAATAATAAGAACAAGGTTGGCAAAAAGAAAAGATTACTTTACAAAAGGGTTTTATATTGTATTGTATCCGTATCAGGATTGTAGAGAATTTTAAGGTGGCCAGTTATTGATATTTCCAATAGAAATTGATGGCATAATTCCGTTCGGTGGAAATGCTGGAGAATAATAATATACTGGATTATTTGACCATAGATTGGTAGCCGCGCATGTCGCACCCTCATAATAATCATACTCAAATGCATAATCTCCTACAGGTATTAGATTAGTATTAGGACCTGCTACTGGATGGAATGCTTGAATAATTTGTATAGGATTATTTGTTGTCCAATTATAAAATCCTGTATTTATCATAGGAAATTGCGAATATTCTACATTGGCTCCATCATCATCATTTAAAGAAATATTTGTATTTGGTTGTTGTACCTGTACAAACCCGATAAATTTTATTATC
>JBMFJL010000021.1:0-9188 GCA_049973735.1 Nanopusillaceae archaeon | reverse complement strand
CCTTGGAAATATAAATGGTAAAATGCCATTCGAATTTATAAGATTGGAGATTCCCGATGTTATTCTAATTAAACCAAAAAAATTTGAAGATGAAAGAGGTTTTTTTATGGAATTATTTAAAGATCAAGATATTAAAAATATAATTAATTTTAATATTGTTCAAGTAAATTTATCTAGATCTAAATATGGTGTACTAAGAGGTTTACACTTTCAAAAAGGAGATTATGCTCAAGCAAAAATTGTTACCTGTATTAGAGGTATAATATTTGATGTGGCAGTTGATTTAAGAAAAAATTCTCCAACGTTTGGGAAATGGGTAGGATACATTCTATCTGAATATAATAGATATATGTTATATATTCCTAGAGGATTCGCACATGGGTTTTTAGTATTGAGCGATTTTGCAGAAGTACTATACTTTGTAGATAATATTTATTCTCCAAGGGATGAGGGAGGATTAATATGGAATGATAAAGATGTAAATATAAGCTGGCCAATTGACAATCCTATATTATCAGAAAAAGATAAAAAGTGGCCAACATTAAAAGAATTAATTGCAAAAAATGAATTATTCTAAAATTAAAATCGCTGTAATAGGAACCGGACAATTAGGTTCTGATATAATAGAGGAATTTAAAAAAAATGAAAATTTCAAAGTTATACCCTTATCCCATCAAGATCTAGATATAACAATAGAAAGTAATTTGAAAAAACTAGAAGAAATAAAACCAGACATAATTATAAATACAGCAGGATATACAGATGTAGATAAAGCAGAAGATGATATTGAAAATGCATTTAGAGTAAATTCTTACGGAGCACTATATATTGCAAAACTTTCTAATAAAATTAATGCTTTAAATATATATATAAGTACAGATTTTGTATTTGATGGTAATAAAAATTCACCGTATACTGAAGAAGATAAACCTAATCCAATAAATATTTATGGCATATCAAAATATTTAGGAGAAATATTTACACAAAACTATTCTAAAAGATATTATATAATAAGGGTAGCAAGTTTATATGGAAAATATGGTTCAAAACAAAAAGGAGGAAATTTTGTAGATAAAATAATAAATAAAGCAAAAAATAATGAGGAAATAAAAGTTGTAGACGACATAGTAATGAGTCCTACATATACAAAAGATGTAGCAAATATGTTAGAAAAAATAATTGAAATACGACCAGATTATGGGGTTTATCATTGCGTAAATGAGGGCTATACATCTTGGTACAATCTTGCTAAAAAAATATTAGAATATTTAAATATAGATAAAGAAATTATTCCCATTAAATCTGATGATTTAAATTTACGTGCTAAAAGACCTAAATTTTCTGCATTAGAAAATAGTAGATTACATTCTTTGGGCTTGAGAATGCCAAATTGGGAAGACGGCTTGTATAGATATTTAAAAGAATATTTTTCAAAAATATAAATTATAATAAAATTTTCTGTCAGTTACTAATGTATATATTTTTTAAGGTTAAAAAATATTCAATAATTAAAAATATAAATTATTATTCTCTACTTAAAATATCTACAGCTTCCTTTCCCAATATTTTATATAGGTTATTTCTTGCTTCATTAAATATATCTTTATCTATTATTTCTGTAATTTCTGGAGTTCTCTTATTAATTTCATAATATTTTTGAGCTTCAATTAATCTTTCCTTTAATATTTTTATACTTTCATTACCATATCTTTTATATAATTCCTCTGCTAAGAAGAGACCTAAAACGTATGGAATATCATATCCTAACTTCTTTCCAATTTTATACAATTCTTCACTTATCCTCTTTCTATCTTGCTTATCATTAGATTCTTCAAATTCTTTGTATTTTAATAGATATAGGTCTATTCTTTCTTTCAAATCTTTTATGCGTGATTGAACATATTTATTTAACTTATCTATCGATTTTTTGTCTCCTTTCATTCTATAAATCAAATAGGTAAAGATTTCTGTAAATAATTCGCCAATATACATAAGAATTCTTTTGATATTGAGATTTTTATATATGTAAAACTCATAATTATCAACCCAAGCGCTTGGATGGGTTATTGGTATCTTTTCTCTTAGTATAATATGTAATATTTCATGAAGCATTACAATCTCCAAAGGTCTTGTTTGATTATTTATTGCTTTATCTAAATAACCATCTCCAATTATTATATAAAGATTTGAATTACGTTTTTCAACTGTTATTTTGTCATCGAGATCTTTATAAATGTTTTTCAAAAGAAGATCCAAATTTATTGTTTTGTATTCATTTTTTGTTATATTGTATTCTTTAAATTCATTTCCAAATTTATATATTGCTATAAAATTCTCAATATATTTTTCATTTATATCAAATTCTCTAAATATATCTTCTAATCTATCCTTAACTGAATAGTATGATTCTTTTATATAATTTTTTATACGTTCTTCTAATGACATAGTAGTTATACCAAAATAAAATTTTAAAAATTTTCTAGACATACACAATAAAGTATTCTTATTTGTTTTAGAATATTTAATAACATTTTTTACAATGATTAAATTAATATGAATAATATAGAAATGCTAAAATTCTTCAATTTAAAGGATAATCCATTTAAATTAGAAGTAATTTTGGAGACATTTGTAGGGTATGATCTAGAAAGAGAAAAATTAATAAACGCAATAAATAACAGAGAGAAAATAATTCTTGTTTCTGGTCCTACAGGTGCTGGAAAAACTACATTACTTCTCTGGATATATAAAAATATAAATATAAAAAATAAAATTTATATTTACAAACCATTTAATGAAAAAGAAGAATTTGAGGAATATATAAAGAGTAGATTTACATTATTTGAAAGATTTATATATAAAATAAAACAATTTGATTTAATAAATTATCTAAACAAAAAGAATTTAGTAATTTTTCTTGATGAAGCAACATTTTTTAGTCATGAAATGTTAGAATGGATTAAGGTATTATCAGATCAGACAAAGTGTACATTTATATTATCAGGTTTGCCAGAATTTGAAGAAAAATTGATAAAAGAACATAGAACGCTATATGAAAGAATATTAACTAAAATATATCTGAAATCTTTAGATCCAAAAAGTGGAAAATTATTAGTTAAAAAAAGATTAGAGCTCGCAGGTAATCCGAATCTATTTACAGATGAAGCGATTGAAGAAATATATCATTTAGCAGGAGGATTACCAAGAGAAATTTTAAAATATTCATATGAGGCATTATTAATTGCATATAGAGAAAGAAAAAATATTGTAGACAAACAGATAGTAGATAAAATATATGAGGCAAAGAGACCTCCTACAGATATATTGAAATTAACAGAAAAACAAAGATATATAATTGAATTATTGACAAAATATGGTCCAAAAACTGTAAATGAATTATTGAAATTGTTTAGGGAAAGATATCCTGATACAACAATACATGCAATATCTAATATATTAAAAAGAATGGTGGAGTCAAAATATTTGATAAGGACTAAGGTTAAAGGTAAATTTGTTTATGATGCGGTCCCGGCAATAAAAGATTACTTCATAAGAGAAATAAATAAATGAAGTGTACATTTTGTGATAAAGTGGCAATATATAAGGATGATTATGGTAATTATTATTGTAAAGAGCATTTTGTAAAATATTTTGAAGAGAAAGTAATAAATACAATAGAAAAATATAAACTAATTAAACCTGGAGAGAGAATTGGCGTTGGGGTATCTGGTGGAAAAGATTCCAATGCCTTATTGTATTTTCTGAATAAATATAAAGAATATTTTAATATAGAAGTAGTTGGTATACACATAGATGAGGGGATTGCTGGGTATAGAGATAAAGACACAATTAAATTATTGGAATTGGCTAAGAAATATAATTGGAATATTAAAATATATAGGTTTACAGATTATTTTAAGATAAGACTTGATGAAGCAGTTAAGATAAGTAAGGAGTTGAAAGCTTGTACAATATGTGGAGTATGGAGAAGATGGTTGATGTGGAAGGCATCAAAAGATTTAAATATAGATAAATTTGCCACAGCACATAATTTAAATGATGAAGTACAAACTATAATAATGAATATATTTGAAGGAAATCTTAAGGATTTATTGAAAGAGGGCCCATATGTCGGAATAGTTGAAGAAGATTTCATACCAAGAATAAAACCATTTTATTTCAATAAAGAGAAGGAAAATTTAATTTATTCAATAATACATGATTTAGCGCCAATATATGGGGAATGCCCCTTTATAGTAAATCAATTTAGAGATATAGTAAGAGCCAGGTTATATAAATTGGAAGACAAATATCCCGGCTTTCATGAGAAATTCATGAAAAATATTTTAGAAGTAATATTTAAAGCTAAAGAAGATTATAAAAAGACAAATATTATAAAATTAGAGAAGTGTACAATTTGTGGATATCCAACAACTAGAAAAATATGCAGGGCATGTGAAATAAAATTAAAATTAAATATATCTAAATAATGGAAAAAAATATTGATGTTAGTAAAGAAGTATTGAAGGTATTTTTAGTATTGTTTTTAGCAGAAACAATATTAAATTTATTATCTTTTTTAATCTATCCATCAATATATGATAATATTACAAATTTGTCTGTAGAAGTATTTCTTTCGATTATAATGGGTATAACAATCTTTTCATTGAGATATATAGAAAGAGAGAATATATTGGGATATTATTTATCTTTAATAATTGCATTGATGATTTTATATTCCGCATTTACTTTAAATTCAAATAATATAATAAGTATAGCAGTAAGAAATGTAGCATCTAACTATGGTCCATTCCCAAATCCCATAATATTATTCTGGGGTGTTGTGATATTATTTATAAGTATAAGAAAAATTTTGAAATTAAAATTTCTTAAGCTTAGCAATTAGTTGTATCTGATCTACATGACCTAGGAATATTTGTCTACAGCAAATCCTTTCAATACCTAATTCTTCGAATGCTTCCTTTGGACTCTTACCTTCGTTTAGCAATTTCTGATATTTTTCCCATAAGTGACCAATTGGTTTTCCGCATGTAAAGCATCTGACTGGAAATATCATAAAAATAAATTATTAAGAATTAATTTATAAATTTATATTTTTTCATTAGAGACTAAATATCTATGCATTTGCAATTATTTGTATTACATCTCTATGCTTTAATATATAATCTTTTCCTAAGAACTTTTTTGTTCTTACATCTATAGCCTTTACAAAATTTTTTGCAAGATCGGAATGTATTTTAGCGGCAAAATCTATTACTGTACTACCAGGAGGCATTAAAAAGCAATCTGGTAATATTCTTCCTTCTTTATCTGCTAAGGAATCTACACCTCCGGGAAATACTGCAACATATTTTAATACATCAAATACAGTGATATCTAATAAATTCTGAACACCAGTATTTCCGAATTCTTTGAATATATAGTTTTCAATAAATTCCAATGCTTTTTTTTCTTTTTCATTTAAATTTCCTCTTATTTCAAAATGTCCTTCTCCAGGGATATAGTATATTTTTCCCTGCCTATCAAGTTCTTTTAATATTAATTCAGCATAACCAGATGTAGGTACTATTATCTTATCTGGGTAAGATTTTCTCAATTTATCTAAGTTCTTTTTTGCAATATCTATGTTAATATCTACCCTATTTGCCGCAATTATAATTGGTTTTGATATTTCTCTAATTTTTGATGATAGCTTAAATAGTTTTTCGTCATCATTTATTATATCGTAATCTTCTGAGGAGATATTTAATTCTTTAAATGCTTTTTCTACATGATGTTGTTTTACATTAAGTCCGGATATCAACTTTGCCAATTCTTTATCTAATTCTAAGTGTTGAGTTCTAATCTTATTCATATTTTTTTCTAGATTTTTCTTTATTATATTAAAAAACCACCAGTCAATTTCTTCTTCATACCATTTTATATCTTTTATTGGATCATAATTTCCAGCTCCTACATATTGTCCTTCTTCATTAGTAGATCCAGAAATATCTACTACATGAATCAACGCATCTGCTTGTCTTACATCATCTAAAAATTTGTTTCCTAGACCTCTTCCCTCATGTGCTCCAGGTACCAATCCTGCAATATCAATAACTTCAATTGGTACAAATCTATATTTTCCTTTGATATATCCATATTTTGGATTTGATTGAACCCCAAATTCTGGTCCTACATCTTCAACTCTTACATATCCAATTCCTTTGTTTGGTTCTATTGTTGTAAAAGGATAATTTGCTATTGCTACATCTTGTAATGTTATAGCTTTAAACATTGTCGATTTTCCTACATTTGGTTTACCTGTTAATCCAATTAGCATTAAAAATATTTTGAAATGAAATTTTATAGAATTATCATTAAATCTTATTTTAGTACAATTTTGCTAATTCGTCAAATACATTAAATATATCAGATGCCAGTACCTGTTCTTTCTTATTTATTAATTTTTCTCCAAGATATCCATTTACAAATGCAGCCGCTGATGCTGCAATAAATGGATCTACACCTCTTGCAAGATATGCTCCAACTATTCCTGTTAATATGTCACCGAATCCTCCCTTTGTCATGTATACAGTACCAGTTTTATTTATTGCAACCCTCTCACCATCGCTTATTATATCTATATGTCCTTTTAATAATATTGTACAATTGAATTCTTTTGCATATTTTTTAACTAATTCTATCCTTTCTTTTAAATCATTTCCAACTTTTTCTCCAGTTAATATATAAAATTCATGCGAATTTGGGGTTATAACAAAATTCTTATTCAATTTATTTTCTATTGCATAGATAGCATCTGCATCTATAACACAAGGTAATCTGCAAAGATCTATAAATTCTTTAATACCTTCAAGTACTTCTCTTTTATTTCTGTACATCCCGTTTCCTATTGTAAAGGCATTTAAATCTGAAGAATTTTCTAATATAAAATCAATGATTTTTTTATTAAAAAAGTCTGATTCATATGGAAAAACAATTAAATCTGGTGAATAATTTCTAATTACATTTGCGATAGATTTTGGTGCGAATATCCTAACTAAATCTACGCCAGATTTTAGTGCTGACATACCAACAAAAATAGGACTACCAGAATAATAATAACTCCCAGCAATAATACCTAATTTGCCAAACATTCCTTTATGAACCCAAGATTCTCTAAATTTGTATATATATTTTAAAATAGACTTATTTATTATCATCATACAAATTTTTTATCAAAACAATTTTATTAATAGTAATTTTTTCACTAAATAGGGAAAAAGGAGATATAAATAACATTTTGATTTATAAAATTTTAATTCCTAATATATTCCTAGATTTTGATAATGTTTTTAATCATTATTAAAAATTGAATATTAATGATATCTTACTACAAGATGGTAACTACATTAGAAGAGACTCATACTTATCCACAATACATAACTGAAATGAGGAAAATTATAAGTGAAAGAAGTGGGTATAAATCAGCTTCATATTTTGGAGTAGTTAGAAAAAGTAAGACGGATGGGGAAGGAGTTGTTACTAGTACATATCCTATAAAAAAAGAAATGGTATTTTTAGCCATGTACGGTTATATGGTTCCAGGATATATATTAAATGCATTTAATTTATCAAATAATTTAGATCACATATTAATTGTAATTTCTTTAGATGGAGGTAAGAGTTTAGTATATAAAAAAAAGATAGAAAAAGGCAAAGAGAGGTCAGATATATATATAGGAGATTTTGGAGGTCTTAGATTAAAATTACCAGAGTCTCTTATGGTAACAGAAGATAACACAGGTCATAAGGATAAATTAGTAGAAACTAGACCATATGGAAAATATTTATCAAAGTTTAGGCTTATAGATCCAAACAGAGCGATTGAGGAAAATATAAGAATTATGGAAAAATCCATGTTCGATATAGTAGAAGTTCCTACATTATTGGCATTACCTATGGTAATGTTAAGATCTGCATATTTTCCAACTATTCGTTATATGAGTAATCCATATTATCAGTATAATCCATATGTTTTTATTGAAAAGGTTGGAAGCAAAATGGGTTATGATACAACAATAATAGTACCGGTAAAAACAGCTAGAAATCTACTATCAGCTTTATTAATAACGTCAATAATAAAAAGTCCTACTGTAGAACCTTATTTGTTGAATTTACCTTGGGAATTTGAATTTAACAAAAGAAATATGCAATATCTTAATTTAGAAGCAAAATGGGATGAGGTAGAATATAAACTTATAGAAGTAACAAAGGCTTTATTAGGAGTTATTGCAAAAACTAAGTTTGTTCCTGTAGATTTAGAATATTATCAAATAGTTCCACTAGATCCAAGTAGAAACAATATAATATTTATTGATATAGCGCCAGGATTTGATGTTGCTTTGTCTAATAGAGGATTGAAGAGATTAGCTTTGACTTATTTATATGAATTTTTGTTTGGATTATTATCCCCTAACTTACTTAATAAGTGTATAAAATCTGACAATAGAGTTATATGTAATAATACAATAAATAGAGGAAATCTAATAGATATAGACTTAATAAAAAACGTTCTGGGAGAAGATATATACAGAGTTATGATGGGAAAGAAGAGCTTTTATTTTACAACTCAGGAGATAGAAAGAATAGAGAAATTGTCTAGATATAGGAAAGATGAACTAAACCTTGATGAAAAATTAAAAACTATAGATTCTATATCAAAAGATTCATTTACAAAAATAAAAGAAATATTGCTTAAAACACATGAAATCTATTTGAAATATATGAATCTTAACTGATAAAGCTTAAATTTAAATAATTATTTTAAAAACATTTAGAAAAATTTAAAGAAAATAAATAATGTATTTTAAGATTATTGATATCTAAAGACTTACTTAGATATCTAGAAATTATTAAACAAGATTTTAGAAGATTTGTAGAAATAGTTAAATTAAATAATATAGATTATTTAAAGAACTTAGCAAATTTATTAGATTCTAATGAAGGAAAAAATAAAAAATCTTATTTAAATTAAAAAACTATTTATTTATTTTTATTATTCCTTTCTTTGTTAATAAATACATTGCGAAAACAGTTATAATTGCTACAATTATTCTTAATGTTATATACATTTTTTCATTTGATAGTGACTTTATTTTTAATTAAAATAAATTTATTTTTTTCATTGA
>JBMFJL010000020.1:0-9319 GCA_049973735.1 Nanopusillaceae archaeon | reverse complement strand
CGGGAGTTTCTTCAAGATTTATTCCAATTTTTTCTAATGCATCTGTGGCTAAGACTCCTTCACCACCTCCATTTGTATATATATAAATCACCATATCATATATAGTAACTTATGCTTTTTAGATATATCATAAACTCATTCATATTCTTTGCTTCTATTATATCATACTGCTTAAATAAATTTGAATATATTTCATAATCCCCAGCCATAGATGCAGTATGAGAAAAAACTGCTAAAGATCCTCTCTTTGTTTTTCCAGATTTCAATACTATCACAGGTTTCTCTATCTCACTTACAACATTCAAAAACTCCCTCCCCCTACCTTCTTTTAAGCCCTCCATGTATATAAATATTGCTTTTGTGTTAGGATCATCTTTTAATTCTTTTAATATATCTACTTCATCTAAATCTATTTTATTCCCGTAAGAAATTATTTTAGATACACCAATATCTTTACTCGATAACCATTCCATTGCTGCTAGAGATATTGCACCAGATTGTGATAAAAGGGCTATTTTTCCTTCTTTCGGTCTTTTTATTCTATCTGTATCAACAAAAAATGTGTCTAAACCTGTATAAGGATCATATATACCCATACCATTTGGTCCCAATATTCTTATACCATATTTTTTAGAATATTCCAATATTTTTTCTTCAAGATCTTTTCTCCCAACCTCAGAAAATCCAGCAGATATTATTATAGCCAATCTAATTCCTTTTTTACCCGATTCTTCAATTACCTTAGGCACATTTTCAGCAGGAATTGCAACAATTACAGAGTCTACATTATCTTCAATATCTAGTACGGAAGGATAACATTTTAGCCCATACAAATTATCATAATTTGGATTTACTGGAAATATTTTTCCTTTAAATTCTTTCAACAAATTTTTTAATATTACATTTCCAACCTTACCTTCTTTGTTAGTTGCACCAATTAGGGCTACAGATTTTACATCAAATAGATTAAATCCCATATTAATCTATAACTTTTATTGAACATTTTAAGTTTTTGTATCTTAATTCACATATTTTACAAAGTATATGTTGATAATGATCTATATAACTATTTTTATTTATATATAATTCTCTGGCTAAATTATTTATTAATTCAATTTCTTCTTTTGATAACTCAATTTTCTTTCTTCCCCTAACTCCTTTTATATATTGTGAAACTGCTGCTTGAGTAACATATATTTTTCTTGCTATTTCTTCTTGAGACAAATTATAATTTTTGTATAATATCATACTTATTTCTCTTTTTATTATTGGTAATATATTTTTCGAGAACTCTTCACATCTCAATGGCATAAATATGTTATACTTATAATATTTTAAATTGTTTTTTGTGGGCCCGCCGGGATTTGAACCCGGGACCTTCGGATTGTGATTCCGACATCATGCCAACTAGACTACGGGCCCATAAATATTTATTTAAAACTAATATTTATGATACTAGAAAAAATTGCATCCAAGTACTTAAATTATATAACGGTAAGAAATTACGATAAAAGTAAAAAATATATTGGACAAGATATATTAGTCAAATATTTATTAAACAAAAAAAGAATATATTCGGATGATGGTGAAACAATTTATAAAAACTTTATTGAAGTGAAATATAATGAAAATGCAAAAGAAGAATTAAATATTGATAAAGAAAAAATATTTAATGATCTTGAAAATGAAAAGAAATTCTTAATAGACAATTCATTATTTAATGCGTTATCTAATAAGGGAAAAGAAAGTTTAAAAACACAAATATCTCAGTCATTAAAAATCATAAGAGAATATTTGTTTGACACAAATTTAATATTAATTGGTGATATAGATTACTCTTTTCTTGGTAAAAACCTTACAAAAATATATAAAAAACAGGAAGACTTTGATTTTTATAAATATAAAGCAGTGATCTTAGATCCTTATGGTGATGAAATATTAGAAGATAAAGATTTAGAAAAATACGATTTATTTCTTTTAGGAGGGATTGTCGATGTTGATGTAAAATGGCATTATGCAACCCAATATTTATTTAGAAACATAGATCTACCGCATAAAAGAATTGAATACAAAGGAAGTATTAAAAATGTTCCAGATAGAATAAATATAATAATAAAGATTTTGTTAGATTCTATATACAACAATATTCCTCTAGAAAAATCTATAGAGATAAATTCTCCTAAAAAATTTAAATTAACTTAATATTTCTACTATATTTAACTCTCCATATATGGAATTTGGATGTTTTGCCATAAAATATTCATAATTTTTTAATGTTTTTTCAATCCCTTTTTTTCCAAATATTTCTAATACTTTTTTCTTATCTACATAATCAAATTTCTTTGGCATTTTTGCCCATTTGTCATCATCTTTGTTATTGTTTAAAGAGATTAAATCTCCAATATCTGTCGGTTTAAATCTAAAGAATTTATACAGTAATGTAAATAAAGTTGAATTATCTATATAGTGAGTTTCAACAAATTTAGATAGTTGCAAAGTTATACTTCCCTCTGCAGATATAGTTACATATGTATTACCATTGCTTAGATAGACATAATATCCGATCTGATTTGGAAAACAAATTTTTTTATTATCTTTACCGAAACATACTTGAAATACATTTTCTTCTATTTCTACAAATCCTTCCTGTTTAAATATATTTCTCATTTCATCTACACAATATTTTTCTTTACATACTATATCTATAACATTACTTGTAGAAGCATTATATTTCTCTTCATCTCGGTATAAATAATAAATTAAATTCAAGCTCCCAATTATTCTAAAATCTATATTATTTCTAGCCTTTTCAATTTTATTTAAATATGATTCTAACGTATAATACGGTAATCTTGTTTTTTCTATGTAGCTTATAAATTTACCAGGTATCTCGTTTGATCTTATTTCTTTATAACATTGTGATAGCTTTTCTTTCATACTTTGGGTTACAGAAAAATTTGAAAATGATTGTACTTGCGACAGTATATCTTCTAAACATTTTGCCGACATTTTTTCTTTCTTTTTAATGAAAATTATTTAAAACTAGCCCCGCGGGGATTCGAACCCCGGTCACAGGGACCAGAACCCTGCATCCTAGACCACTAGACGACGGGGCTATATAATTGTTATTTCGAATAAAAAATCATAAATCTAAGAAGTTCATGAGTGAACTATTAAAATATGCTCTTAATGATAAATATAAATTATTTTTATTCATAATTGCCAATTATCTACAATAATGAAGAAGGCCTTCTCGTCTGATAGGTGATGATTGCTGAGTATGCAGATTTTATATATGGGTTATAACATATTTATATTAGATGGGTGATCAAATAGAAAAAGAAAAAATTAAAGTAAAGTGGGATATTCAAAATGAAAAAACAAAAGAACAATTAATTAAAGCTGGATATGGTTTGTATAATCATTCTGCAGTAGAAATATGCTATTGGACAAAAGAAGCCATAGTTAATGGAAGAATATGCTATAAAAGAAAGTTTTATGGGATAGATACTGCTGGTTGTTTGCAAATGACACAATCTGTTGTTTGGTGTACAAACAGATGTATATTTTGTTGGAGACCTAACAAAAAATTTGAGCCTTATTATGATATACTACCTGAAGATAGTGTAGATCCTCCAGAAGAGACACTGGAAAAATTAAGAGAACTTAGAAAAAAATTATTAATAGGATACTATGGAAATCCAAAGGCAAATAAAATATTATTAGATAAATTTATCGATAAACCGACACACGTAACCTTTTCCCTGTCTGGAGAACCACTATTATATCCATTTGTTCCAGAAAGTATTTTATATATTAAGAAAAATTGGCCTTGGGTAAAATCTATATTCGTAGTTACATCTGGACAAGTCCCTGAAGCTTTAGAAAAAATGATAAAACTAAATGCGTATCCAACACAGCTATATATTTCATTTACAGGTCCAAATCCTGAAATGTATAAGAAAATTTCGGTACCATTATACAAAGACTATTGGGAAAGATATATAAAATCCCTTAAAATTGCTTCTACAATGAAAACAAGGAGGGTAGCTAGAATTACACTAATTAAAAATATAAATGATGATCCAAAATATTATGATGATTGGGTTAAATTGATAGAAATATACAACCCACACTTTATAGAAGTAAAATCATATTCTTACTTAGGATATTCTAGAGAAAAATTAAAAGCTGAAAATGTACCGGAAATGGATGATGTGAGAAGGTTTTCAGAAGGTTTAGCTAAAAAATTAGAAGGATATGAGATATTTGATGAAGACGAGGATTCTAGGATAGTTGTAATAAAAAATAGAAGAAAAGGAATGGATATAGATCCTATAATAAGGTCTGTAGAGCCAAATGTATAATTATTTTGCCCTTCCTCTATATACTATTCTACCGAATTTTTTCAGAACTGCCCAATATGGAGGTAGTTTTTTCTTCCTACTCTTTACAATTTTCCTTATTTTAACATTATAATTTTTGAATACCATTAATATTTTTTAAAAAGACAAATCTTTTAAAAATTTATAGTAACAGGAAGAATCCTATAGCAATTATAGTTAAAATTATACTATGAACTATACCAGACACTATCTTTCCATTGGCAACTTTTCCAATTACTAAACCAGTAAATACGGCATTTACAAGTAATAAGATAAATGCCATCCATTTATATAATGAAATTATACTTTGGCTTTGCTCTTGTGTATATCCAAAACTAGTCATTTTAATATTTATAATCAGTAAATATATTATAAATATTGAAAAGACTACTCCAAAATATAGACCATAATATGTATATGCAACTAATTTTAATTGAGACAACCTTTCCTTTTTTATCATATTAATATTTCCCAAACTATCTGATAATGTTTCTAATAAACTAGCTAAATCACCTCCACTTTTCATCACATTATTTATATTTAATATTACTTCTGATATCTCCCTCTTTTTTATTCTATTGGCCATCTCCTCCAATGCTTCATTAAAAGTTCTGCCATATCTCATCTGTGTAACTAGATATTTTATTTCCTTATTTAATCTAGTACCATAATTATTACTTAATAGATTTTCTACAGAAACTGGTAAAGTCTGTCCTATTTTTAAATAGTTGGATAAATCTCTGAGAAATAATGGAAAATTGTATACCATCTCCTCCTCTTCAATATAGTCTTTAAGATATTTTGCAAAATACGTAAGAAATATCAATGTAATTAATCCTATTTTAACATATAGATTTAAACCTAGTGGAAAAATTAAAATAAGAATAGAAAATAATGCTAAAAATGGTAGATAAGCTAAATTTTTATTGATCTCCATATAATTATATTTTTCTCATTTTTTCTAATAAAATTCTTTTTTCAGCCCTTATTACAGATTCTCTTACTGACTCCACTGCATCTACATTTACAGATATAGAATCTATTCCAAGTTTTACCAATAATTCTGCGTATTCAGGATTTGATCCTGCTTGTCCACAGATAGAAGTATAAACTCCATGCTTTTTACATATTTTTATTACTCTAGATATTAATTTTACTACTGCTGGATGCTTTTCATCCATCAATTTTTGAACTAGTTCATTATTTCTATCTACTCCAAGAGTTAATTGAGTTAAATCATTAGTTCCAAATGATACAAAATCTATTCCTGCTTTTTTAATTATATCTTCTATTGTCAATGCCGCTGCTGGTGTTTCTACCATAATTCCAACCTTTACATCTTTATGAGGAATTAAACCTTCTGATTCCATTATTTTCTTAGCCTTATATACCTCTTCCCATGATATGACAAATGGGAACATTATCCACAAATTATTTAATCTTCTTTCTTTTATTAATATCTTGAATGCTCTTATTTGGGCTCTAAATAATTCTTCCTGATCCAAATCTCTCCTTATTCCATGCCAGCCCATCATTGGATTTGACTCATGTGGTTCTTTATCACCCCCTTCTAGATTTCTATATTCATCAGTTCTCATATCTAAAGTTCTAACAATAACCGGTTTTGGATACATTATTCTTAATATTTCTTCAAGCCTTTCTACTAATAAATTAACAAACTCGTCAGATTTACCATTCTCTATATACCATCTTGGGTGTTTTCTATTCCTTAATACTAAGAATTCTAATCTTAATAGACCGATTCCATCAACTATATCTTTTACCTTACTTGCTGTTTCTGGATAATCTGCTATAGCCATGATTTTAGTAGCAGAAATTTCCAGTGGAGTAGCTTTAATTATTTTCTTAGCTACTTCTTTTTTAGTCAATTCTCCTAGATTAATCTTTCCTTCATATACTATACCATGTGTTCCATCTACCGTAACTATCATTCCCTCCTTTAATATTTCGGTTGCCTTTCCAGTTCCAACAACACATGGTTTACCTAGTTCTCTAGAAACAATAGCAGCATGAGATAGATGACCACCCTCATCAGTGACTATTGCTGATGCCTTAGCCATTATTGGTTCAAAATCTGGATTAGTCATTCTTGTTACTAGTACATCTCCTTCTTGGAATTTATTGAATTCTTCTGGAGATAAAATTATTTTAACTCTTCCAATACCAATTCCTGGAGAAGCTGCAATACCTCTCAATAGTATTTTAGCCTCATCAACCTTTATTTCTTTTTCTTCTTTCTTTCTTTTTATTGTTGTAACTGCTCTTGTCTGGACAATATATATTCCAGTATCATCTATAGCAAATTCTATATCTTGAGGAATTCCATAGTGTTTTTCTAATATTATTCCATAATTAGCTAATTTTCTTATTTCTTCATCATTTAAACATCTAGCATTTCTTAAATCAGGTGGTACTTCTATTTCTTTTGTATAGGAATCTGGATCAAATACACTCATTACTTTTTTATCATTTATCTTTATTTTTTCTATCTCCATAGTATTTTTATTTACTATATATTCATCTGGGGTTACTGCGCCTGATACTATTGCTTCACCCAATCCCCAAGAGGCTTCTATAATGATTTTTGAACAATCATTAGTTACAGGTTCACATGTAAACATAACACCAGATTTTTTAGAAAATATTTGTTTTTGTATTACAACTGCTAAGGCTACTGTACTTTGATTTATCCCGAAATGATGTCTATAATTTATAGCTCTGGCTGTCCACAAAGAAGCCCAACATTTTTTTACAGCTTCAAGTAACTTATCTTCACCTTTAACATTTAAAAATGTAGCCTGTTCTCCTGCAAAAGATGCATTAGGCAAATCTTCAGCAGTTGCTGAAGATCTTACAGCTACATAAGTATTCTCTTCTCCAAACATCCTAGATAAAGACTTATAATTTTCTATAATTTCTCTTTTTAAGTCTTCTGGTATTTCTCCTTTTAAAAATAGTTCTTGTATTTCATTAGAAGCTTTTCTAAGTTGTGCTACATTCGTTATATCTATTTTATTTAATATCTCCAATATTTTTTCTTTTATTTTGTTATGTTCAAGAAATTTCCAGTATCCTTCTACTGTTACTACAAAACCAGGTGGTACTGGAATATTTAGTTTACTCATTTCTCCCAAGTTTGCACCTTTTCCACCCGCAATGTTTACATCATCTTTAGATATTTCATTAAACCATTTAATATAGGCCATATATGAATAAAAATTTTTGATATTTATAAGGGCTTTATAAATCACTAAAAAATTGTAACACTTATCTAACCAGCAATCACCTGGGTTTGTACTTCACTCTTCTCTAATTTTTCTTCACTATCTTCTTTTTCCTTTTCTTGTACGATCATTTCAATCAATCTATATAATCTTCTTGCAAAATCTTCAGGATCCATTTCTTTTCTTAATCTCTCTACCACTTCTTTATCTACGAATTCGTCATACCTACCATTTTCAATACTTTCTAATAGATTCTTTATTATTGTATATAATTCTTCATCTGTTTTTCCACCCAATTCTCTTTTTAGGTAACCTTCTTCTTTTAAGTTACTTAATCCTTCTATATCTCTATAGACTACTGGTAGCTCCCCAATAGATATTGCTTCTATAGTAGAGAGACCAAAAGACTCTATATTTGCCGGATTCACAAATATTGCTCTCTTTAGTTTTCCTAGAGCTTTTAATAATGATATATAAAATATAGGAATTTCATGCAAAGAATTTCCTATAGAATCTCCATATATATGTACTACAGTTTTTCCCTTATGTTTTTTCACTATTTCTTCCAATTTTTTATATTCTTTTGACTCTTCTTTTATGTCTGGTGATATTATTATTAATCCTACTTCTTTGCCCTCGGACAATAATCTATCAACAATATTTAATAATGAGTCCATTCCTTTATCTGGTCCTGTTCTTCCATTGAAGATTATCCAGTACTTTATTTTGCCATTTAGGTTATATTCGCTATTTTCTCCATATATTTTCATATATTCGTTCGAAATTTCTTCTATTTCTCTATTATTCTTCTTTAATATTGATATAAAGTGGTGTGGTTCCATTGTTATAAATGATATATGTGCTATATTTTTTCCTAACATTGCTTCTGACATCGAATTATAAGCATGATACAATGATAATGTTGGAAATAGAATTTTTGATTTATTTTTTTCTATCGTTTCAATTATCTTTTTATAATGGTTTATTTCATCTATTATCCACCAGAATTTTTCTACAAATTCTTTATTAGTATTATATAATTTATCTATAAACCTTAGAGTACTTTTTACCAATTCTACACTAGTATAATTATGTTTTAATACCTCTTTATAAAGTTTTTCCAACTCTAAAAATTCTTCCGGAGCTAAGGATAATTTGCCTTCTAGAGTAAATTTATATAAGTTTACTATTATTGCTCTTATAGGATCTCCATGAAATGTCCCAATTGTCCTATCATCTATAAGGTTTTCTATATTATCTATCAATGGTCCGTTGAATACACCAATACTATAATTACTAAATAATTTTATGTTATATTTAGAATTTTCAATTATTTCATCTAGAGATATTTCTCTACCATATTTTCTATATTCTCCGCTATGCAATATTCTAACAAAATTTATTATATTTTTATTATGTTCATCTTTAAGTTTATTATGATCTAATTTATAATATTTATATCCGTCGTCTTCTATGGATAATATATAAACATTTATATTTGCGTCTTTACCGGTTCTTTTTTTGATTAAGTCTTCTAAATATATTATAGAGTTATAAAAACCCTCACCATAAATTAATACCCCTCCTTTCCATCTAAAATCTAAAAAAACATCTAGGTTCATTTCAGCATCCTTGGCATGGGCAGTATTCCATATCCACCAGATCCTCCACCTCCTGTAGAGTCCTTAT
>JBMFJL010000019.1:0-9364 GCA_049973735.1 Nanopusillaceae archaeon | reverse complement strand
TCGGAATAAAAGAAGGAGATCTAACAATAATAAAAAAATTCCAAATAGATAATAATATTTACCCATTATTTTGGTATGATTTGGATCTTGAATTAATAAAAAGTAGCGAAAAAATAGATTTTTATAAACTTAAAAAAGTAAATAAAGTTTTAGAAAATGAAAAACATAATCTAAAAGTTATATCATTAGATATTGAAACTGTATCTGAAAAAGCAATACCGTCGCCAGAAAAAGAACCAATATATTTGATATCAATATACGACGGAAAAAAATTTTATTCAATTTATTGGAAGGGAAATGCGAATGAAGGTATAAAAGTTAACAATGAACTAGAATTATTAAAAAAATTAAACGATTTAATAAAGGAATTAGATCCAGATGTAATAGTAGGATATAATTCTAATAATTTTGATTTTTATTTTCTATACGAAAGGGCAAAAAAATTAAATTTTACATTTGATTTTGGATGGGATGGTAGTGGAATAATGTATACTAAGAAAAGAGAAGAAGATAGAAAGTACAGAATCATCGGAATACAACATGTAGATTTGTATGACATAGTTTCTGGAATATTTGCACCACAATTAAATTCTGAAACGTATTCGCTAGATGAAGTCTCTTGGGAAATATTAAAAGAGAGAAAATTAGATATGGACATAAATTTAATGACAAAAATAATACATAATACAAAAGATTTTAATTATTTAATACATTATAATCAAAAAGATGCAGAATTAACATATAAATTGTATAAATATTTTGAAAATACATTATTAGAAATTTCTAGGCTAGTTGGAATTACACTTTATGAATTATCTGGAAGTACTTATGGAATGCTAGTTGAAAACTATTTAATAAAAAAGGTAAGGGACTTTAATGAAATAATACCAAATAGGCCAAAACCAAATGAAGTAGAAGAAAGAAAAAAAATATCTTATATTGGTGCACTAGTTTTTGAACCTAAAGCCGGTTTGTATAAAAATATTGCTGTATACGACTTTAGATCTCTATATCCATCAATAATAATAAGGTATAACATATCGCCTGATACTTTAAAATGTGAACATGATGAATGCAAAAATGAAAAAATAATGATAGAAACAAGTTTAGGAAAAGAAGAAGTTTGGTTTTGTAAAAAGAAAAAAGGTTTTATTTCAGAAATTTTAGAAAATATATTTGAGGAAAGAGCTGAAATAAAGAAAAAAATGAAAAATTTGGACAAAGATAGCGAAGAGTATAAAATTTTGGATAGTAAACAATTGGCTCTTAAATATATAATAAATTCTGCTTATGGTTATTTGGGATTCCCAAATTCTAGATGGTATTGTTTACAATGTGCTGCAGCAATTACTGCATTGGGTAGAAAACATATTGAAGAAGCTAAAGAATTCTTTGAAAAAAAAGGATATAAAACTATATATGGAGATACAGACTCTATATTTGTTCTAGTTAAAAATAGAGAAGATAGTATAAATCTATTAAAAGAAGTAAATAATATATTACCTAAACCTTTAGAAATGGAACTCGAAGATTTTTATATATCTGGAATTTTTGTCGAGAGGAGACATGGAGAGGGAGGAGCAAGAAAAAAATACGCATTATTATCGGAAAATAAAAATATAAAACTCAGGGGATTTGAAGTAGTAAGAAGAGACTGGTCCGATATAGCAGGAGAGGTACAAGAGACTGTATTAAGATATGCACTAGAAGGAAAAATAGAAGAAATTAAAAAATATTTAGAAGAAGTGATAAAAAATATAAGAAATCATGTATATCCAAAAGAGAAATTCATACTTAGAGAACAACTAAGAAAAGATTTATCAGACTATGAAATTACAGCTCCACATGTTATTGCAGCAAAAAAATATAAAGAGAGGGGTTATAAAGTAGGAAAAGGATTCATTGTTGAATATATTATATCTAAAGGTGGAGAAAAGATCTCTGATAAAGTAAGATTACCTGATGAGATAAGGGATAATGAATACGATCCTGATTATTATATATATAAACAGGTGATACCGGCAGTAGAACCAATATTGAAAGCACTTAACATACCGGTAGATAGTATAGGAAAACAACAAAAAAATATCTTATCATTCTTTAAATAATATGGAAGATATAACTGAATATGAGAAAATTATAGAAAATTTAGAAAATAATTTAAAAGAACTAAAAGAGCAAATTAAAAAGTATAAAACTTCAAAAGACACTTTAATGCTTGAATTTTTGAAACTTAAAGATCTATTAGGCAGAAAAAAAGAATTAGAAGATCTTATTATAGAAACTAGAAACATATTAAACATTCTATCTGAAAAATTAGAAGAAATAAAAACTATAAAGAAAAAGATATACGATTTAGAAATTAAAGTAGAAATTTTATCTAAAGAAATAACGGATATAAAAAGAAATATGATAAAGGAATAAAAGAAAAATTAATAAATAAAATTTTTCTATATTATAATATATGGATAAAAAGGTAGAGTTAGATCTATTCGAACAGATGTTGGTAAACATAAAAAAGGTTAATGAAAGATTCTCCGAGGTAAATAGGAGGTTCCTGGATTATGTTGAGAAAACAGAATTTATAACAGAAATTAACAGAATAAACGAGGAATTAAAATATTTACAGGATATGTTAGAAAAATACAAAAAATATTTAAATGATGATTTCTATGAAAACGTTAAATCTATTCAAGATATAAAATTAAAGATTGATGTAATCGAAAATAATATAAAAAATTTTGTTGATTATTCTTATATTTTAGAATTAAGGTCTAAAATAAATGATTTATCTAATAGATTAAAAGAACTCGAAAATAAAATTGAAAATGACCTATACAAAATATATGAAATAGAGAGGTTGCAGGAAGATGTAAAGAATATTTCAACTGAAGTTAATAGTATACTGGAGGATTATGTAAAAAAGGAAGATTTCCAAAAGATTAAAGAAGAAGTTGAAAAATTATCAAATACTTTCTCAGAAAATATTAACAAAATAATAGATGGATTGATTAAATTTGACGAATATAAAAATGAAATAGAAGAAGTAAAAGAAAAATATTTGGGAAAAATAAGAGAAGATATAAATGATTTAAATAGAAAGGTAAAAGATATTGAAAAGAGATTATTAGAAAGGATAGAGAAATTAGAGTATTTGAATGAAATAGATAAATCTGATATTAAAAACATAAAACAACTATCTAATTTACAAAGTTTATATGAAAAATATGTTAACTTTGAAAATAAACTCAATGGACTTTATACTTTCTTATCGGATTTACAAAATATTACCTATGAGTTAAAGAACAAGATACTAGATATAGCTGAATTAAAAGGAGAATTGGAAAAAATAGAAAAATTGGAAAATGAAATAAAAGAAATGAAAACAACGATAGAAAAACTAAAATATGATATCTTAGATTTCAAAGATATGGCTGAAAATCTAATGGAAGAGTATAGAGAAATAAGTGACAGATTAAGAAAAATTGAAAGTATAATCGACGTTACAAATTTAGAAAATATATTTACAGAAGTTGAAAAGATAAAAATACTTGAAAATGATATAGAAAAACTGAAAAAACTTATTTATTCAATTAACTTAAAGGAAAAAAATATAATCTAATAGATTTTTTTCATTTTATTTACAACATCTACTAACTTTGATACAACATCATATAGTTTTTTAATTTTTTCCTTATCAATTCTCATACCTACAAGAGAGTATAAATCTCCCTTGTCCAACACTTTTCCCTCCCTTACTATATATACATGATCTAACAGGTTTTTTAATTCTAATTCTTTTATTATATCTACCAATTGATATAATTCATTGGAATCATTCAAATCTATTTCTTTCTTAAATATTATCTCTATTCTACTGTTTAATTTCTTTTTCATCTCCTCAACATTCTTTTTACTTTTCATCAACTTTCTCCATTTTATATATTCTGGTGATGGTATTATCAGTGGCATAATTAGAAAAGAAACTTTGTAATTTTTAAATCAGTAGCTACTCCTTTCATCATTTATCAGGGGGTGCTCACCTCATCACAAATTTATAAGTTATTTATTACTTAATAAACTTATATGTCTGATCCTTTGTTGACACTTATGCTAGTAGATTTTGCAATATTATTCTACTCTTCTTATCAAGATATAAAATACAAGTCCATAGACGATTTCATAATATATCTATTTTTTATATTCAATATTTCATATACACTATACTTAGTTTTGATATTAAATGTTTTTCCAACTAACATTTTCCTTTCTATTTTAATAATTTTGTTCTTCTATTCTCTATATCTACTTAGATTACTAGCTATAGGTGATTTATATTTTTTCTTTATAATTTCTATTATTTTGGGCTACCTTTCTTTAACAAAAATCTTATTATTTTTTATATTTTTAATGATTATAGGATTTATCTTCCATAACATAGAAGCTATAAAAGTTTATAAGAACATAAATAAAAAGTTTCTATCTCTTTCATTATTCAATATATTTTTACTAATAATATCTATTTATACCTTCTACCTGTTTTTCTACACTTTAAGAATAGATTATCTTATATATTCCTTGGCTTTTGTATATATACCATTATTTGTATTCAAATTATTTGAAAAAGATTTTAGAGAAAGATTGGTATTTGAAAGAAGACCAAAAGAATTGGTTGAAGGAGACTGGATAGAAGATGATATCATAGTAACTAATATATCGGAAGATATATTTGATGAACTAAATAAATATTTTGATATAATTAAAATTGACGATAAATATTTTATAAAATTTAGGAGAAAAGATAAGAAAATGTATAAAATAATGCTTTTTTTATTATATATAATTTCTCTAATACTTTTTATATTTGGTTATTCTTTAATCTCTTTTCTTTCCTATATTTTCAATATAATTTTAGCATTTATTTTACAAAATAGATTATTCTTTGGAGAAACGGGATTATCTGTAGAAGAAATAAGATTATTGGAAAAATTAGAAGAAAGCAACAATGATATTAAAGTAAAAGTTATTGAAGGTGCTCCATTTGTACCGCCAATATTCCTCAGTTTATTATTAGCATACATAATATGAAATATAGTATAATAGATAAAAAAACTATCAAAATAAAAGTAGAAAGAGATAGAGATCTTATATATTTGTTTAAATTAATAAATAAAGGCGATATTTTGGAGGGCGAAGACTATAGAGTAATAAAATTTGAAAAAGAAAAAGAAAAAATAAAAGTAAGAATAAAGATAGAAGTTGAAGAAATAAAATTTTCAGAATATAAAGATTCCTTAAGAGTTAATGGAAGAATATTGGAGGCAAGCGATGAAGTTGTAGGACATTATCATACATTTGATATAAAAAAAGGATCTGAATTTATTTTAACTAAAAAAAATGGTTTTAAAAAATATGAAATAAAAATTTTAGAAGAGTCTGAAAGAGAAGATAAAAATATAATGGTGATCTCAGTAGATAGTAATGAAATATCTGCTGGAATAATTAGTAATGAGATAAAGATATTAAAAACAGAAGAAATCAATATAAAAAAAGACGATATAAATTATGAATCTAAATTATATAATATATATTCGGATTTTGTTAATCTAATTAAAGAATATAAGCCAAAAATCTTATGCATTGTTGGACCAGCATTCTACCCAGACAAATTTAAAGAGTATTGTGAAAATAAAGTAGATGTAGATAAAATTTTAACATTTAAAGTTTCATTGGGAGGGGAGAATGGTATATATGAATTTAGCAGGAGAACAGAATATTTGGATGTATTAAAAGACTTAGAAATATTAGAATTAAACAAAAAAATTAATGAAATTTTATATTTAATGGATAAAGGTTATATATTATTCGGATTCGATGAAGTTTATAAAAATGCATTGAATGGAAATGTAGAATATGTATTAATTTCAGAAGATTATTTTAGAAAAATAAAAGAATCTGAAGAATTCAATAAGATTATAGAATTATTAAATGTTTTGGATGATATTGATGCAAAAATATATTTTGTATATAGAGATGTACAAAATTATGAATTGATTGACAAGTTTGGAATTGTGGGAAAAGCCAGGTATAAAATATAAATATCAAAATATGATTATAGATTATGAATATTAAATCTCAAACAAGAGCTGTAGGATTGTTCTTTATACTAGTCGGTATAGCTATATTTGTATATTGGATATTGTTGCCAGCTCATCAAAAAAAGATAATTTTACATGAAATATTGAATGGTACTAATCTGACATATTACGAATATGGATTAATTGGTGAAGATTCTGGATATTATAGCATAACATTAAATAATATAATCTTGTCAAATAGCTCATTATATTACTATATTACTAAAAATTATCAAATTGGAACCTTTGTACCTGTTTATAAAGTACCAATGGGAAGTTATAGTTTTTCTACAAATGTTTTCTACGGATCAAAAAATATAAACATATATTTTGTATTTAATGAACCATATACAGGTATAAATGTAACTGCATTATCAACATGCTCAGGAGGATACTTTAATTTTTATATAAATGGAAAAAAGCTATCTTCGACATGTGAAAATGGTATAATTAATATATTTATTCCGCATATTTTCTTAAATAATGGAGAAAATTTATTAGAAATAGAATTTGTACCTAACAGCATATTTACTAATTCTTATGGAGAATTAAAAAATATAGAAATAGAATATATGCAATCTTCTTCTCTAAGCTTTTATTATTATCATGCCTCTGGTAATGTATATTTATTCTATGATTTTTGTGAAGGAAATCCACAAGGAGTTAGTTTATTGATAAATAATATATCAATTCCTTTAACCAGTTGTTCATATAAATTATTTATTTCCCCTTATTTAATACCTGGAAATAATCTCATATCATTTAAATCCAATTATCCAATAACTATAAAGGATTTGTATATAGAATCTAATCAAAATATATTTTATCTTCTATTTCCTAACAATCTAAAGAATAAGCTATTAACAATAGTTGTAGATGGAAATGGATTTATGTCGTTGAATGGAAAATGCCAATATTATCTATCTCCAAGCACTCCATCTCCAATAAACATATCAAATTGTTTAGAACCACAAAATTTACTAGTGATAAGGCCAAATAATTATTTAAACATATACACTTTATATATATCTTAATATGAAAATAAAATCTGATGGCTCTTCTTCACTAGTTGTCTTATTGATTTTAATAGCCATAGGTATTATAATTTGGCTAAATTATAAAGAACAAATATTGGGATATATTTCATCTACTTTTGGCGTTAATGCTACTGATTTGAAAGGTTCTATCTCCAATGCATTTAAATCATTCTACAATTCTTTGCAGCTAGTTCATAAAGTTATATCAGATCCTGCAGGATATGCACAAGAAACTATGTTTGTAAGTCAACCAGATATTTTCCAGACGCCAGGTAGCAGCGGTAGTAGTAGCGATAGCACTTATTATATCAAGATATCTCCATCATCACAAACAACAGGTATTATACAGAATAATTGGGCTTCAGAAGTTACCAGTACCTTTACATTTTCATATAACCTATCTTCTGCAGTAATAGCAAATTCTCCATCTGTAAGTTTCATATGTCATTATATAACTTCGTCAAAAGATTGTTTTGAGGGTCTTCCTGACATGTATATACCAAATCCCAATAAATATACAATTTCATCCCCTTCACAGGTTATAACAATTGTTTGTAAAATTCCATCATTGAAAATAGATACATCAAAATGTAGTAATCTCGCCAATGGTTTTAGTATAGAAAATAAATTAGAAGCTACTTTAAGTAACTTCCAAAGCAATACCAGATTTAGTTTTCTAGTTGTAGATCTTCAAACTGTATCATCGGCAAATGAAAAAGGTTTAGATATATATTCATATTTAAATTTAAGTAGGGGAGCATACGATGTTAATTATTATAATACTGTGGGAGGCTTACCTTATATAAAAATGGCTAGAGTAGGATCACAAAGTGGTTATCCTATATTATTACAAAGATCTTCGAATTCTTATGACGTACTTTTATTAGAATTTGGACCTTTAAATAATGTAGAAAAAATAAATAAAATAGTTTTGACATTCCAACATGGCAATGACATATCTCTTACATATGTAAATGGCCAGAATTGTGTTAATACATATTCTAGTGGTGATCAATACTCTTATCAGTTAAATTGTAATGGAGATACTTGCTATATAAGTGTAAATGATAATTATCTGTATAATTTAAAATACAATAATCAAAATTTTGTCGTATCAATACCAATATGTATTACTCCAGAGAATAATTTCCAAAAATATTCTACTGTAACTGTAGTTTCAAGTATTAATTATGATTATAAGCTCTATGGTTCTTCTAACATAGTATACTATCCAAGCAAAGCAAGTTAGATTTATATAATTTAACTAACATTTTAAAGAATATGAAAGCAAATAAAATATTATCGATATTGTCGTTTGCCCTTTTTACATTAATATTGTTTAATTTCGAAACATGTCCAACAGGGTCTTCAGGTGGATCAAATGAAATTATCTCCATTCCAAATTTAGGTGGCAATTCTAATTTTATAAAACCATCTTGGGCTATAAATAAAGCAGGAAATATTCAATTTGGCATAAATAGCACATCGCCATTGATATATAATCGATCTACAGGTCTAGATGCGAATCTACAATTATATTATTATAATAGTATGTATGATGGTGAACATAATCCAAAGGTTTGTTATAAAATATATTCGATTGCCTCGGTAGAGCCAGATTCTGGAACTTTTGAAGCCAATCCTCCTCTATACATTAATGGAAGTCTACAATCAGTTCAGAATATTTTAGGAAATATTAAAATTTCTTTACCTGCCGGTTTATCTACAGTACCTGCTTCCATTACTTTAACAATAGATTATAACATTACAGATGTATACACAAAAATAGAGATACCTTTTATACTGACAAATTCTCAAAGTCAAAATCAACCAGTATACTTTACATCATCTCCAGTTATACCTTCCTCTAGCTATGTGCAAATAAAAGGAGATAATGGATTGTTATCATTTGCTTTACAAATTAAAGATGCAGCTGGATGTTTTAGTGGAGTAGATGATCCTGATAAGAAGATCATTAAAATAGAAGAACCAACATTAAAAATAGTTGCTGGTAAAAACATAATTACCGTTAGAAATGGTCAAAATGGATTTTCTTGCAGTCCAATAGGTAATGTAAAAATACAAAATGCTACATTAAATTGTCAGATAGATACAAATTCACTAGTATCGGCATATCCAACAATAAGAGACATAGTGAATAGCAAAACTGGTGCATTAGCATATATTGAC